>CALXPX010000070.1 GCA_944390305.1 uncultured Clostridia bacterium | reverse complement strand
ACTTAAGTTAATTGCTACTGCTGCTAATATTAATAATACTATTATTGTAACGGCTAATGCCATTAATGTTATACCGCTTCATATTCCTTTTTATCTTATTATTTTTATACATATTCATACCTCCTATATTTTACTTATTTTATGCTTTTGTTTTATATTTTTTAATGATAATAATTTTTACTAATTAACCAAAACTATGCCTTTTAGATTCGTCTAAAAAGCATAGTGTTTTCTCTATGTTTACATAAATTATTTTTATTAAATCTTACGATATATATATATATATATATACAGTATCAAGGCTTTCACACTTTTTCATTTGTTTTTATTCCTCACTTTTTTCTTCATTTATACTTATTTTATATATTTTTACTTGTTTAGTCAAGTATTATTTTACACAATGTTTTATAAATAATTAATAATATAATAATTAACTATTTTCTTGTAAAACCCAAGTATTTCCTCCATCTGATGAAATAAAAACCTGCATTGTTTTATATCTTGATTCATCTGATGCATAACCTTTAGTAATGTTTAATTCTATTTGACCTTCTTCATTTACCGTTGGCAAATGATAATAATCACACTCTGGGTTAGTTGCAATATTCATCTTTTCAAAATTCACTCCTCCATCTTTTGTTATATATAAATCACACACATCTCCATTTACATCTGGCATTGTTAAAAATCCTACATTATCACTAGTAAATTTTATTTTACTACCTTCTTTATAAGTTTTATCATATCCATTATCTATTCCTTCATTTACTACTTTCCATGTCGTTCCTCCATCAGTAGTTTTAAGTATATTACCTACTGCACTGCTCATTGCCAAATCCAAAAATTGCAATATATATCCAACATTTTGTGATGGAAAATCAATTATTTTTATACTTCCATAATTAGATATTTGTATATTATTCCAGCTATTTCCTTTATTATTTGAATATACTAAGTATCTACTACCATTTTCATTATAATAAAATGCTATTTTCTCTCCAGAAATTAAATAATTTCCATCTTTGTATGAATCTTCCATTTCTGTAAAGTCTCCTGGAACTTCTAAAGTTTTTTTACCATCTAAACTTACATATAAAATACCATTTCTAACTTCAAAATCTCCTTTAGCTAGATTCACATAGTTATAATCTGTTAAGTCATCATCTTTTGGAGTCATACAATATAATTCTTCTTTTATTTCTTTGTTCATTGATATTTCTTTTAAGTAAATTGTTCCCTTATCTTTAATAATTCCAGTTTCATCATCTATAACTGCATTTTCACTAAGTGTTATAATAAATTTGGGAACATTATCTTTATATAAAATCAATGAATTTTCTCTTACTTGCTTGCAATCATCATATTCAAATTTGTATTCTTCACCATTTTTCTTAATCCTAATATTTTTTGAATCCGCATATACTTTAGTTGTCACTTGGGTTTGCTTAACATTTTGCCAATCTCCCCACAAAGCTTTTTTTAATGGTCTATATGATGTTTTATACGTACTTTCGTCTAAACTAATTACATATTCTCTTAGTTCATTATTGTTTGTTAAATAAGTTAATGCACATACATCATTTCTCATCCAATCATATTTAATGTCTTTAACTGGTTCAGATAATTGTTCCATTGGTCTAGCAAATAAAGCAACTACATTATTATATAAAGTTACTTGATTTGTCGATTTATCTTTTTTTATAACTAATCCATTAGATAAATCACTTGAAAAAGTTACTATACTTTGTTTTTCAAATCCATTCCTAAACAAAATTGCAAGATTTATAATCATAATAATACCTAAAAATATAGTCATTACTATTTTTAATATTTTTTTATCTTTAAAAAGCCAAATAATCACAAGTGCAGATATTAAAATAATTTCATTTATTATATAAAATAAACTATCTATTATATATTCAAAATTATATTCTTTTGAAATATATAAATATCCTAATTGTATAATAAAACCAATTACGACTAAAATAATTAGTACAATTTTTGTTATCTTTTTTGCTTTTTTTATCATCTTTTTTCTTTTCTCTTGTTTATTTTTAACTTTCTCTAATGCCTGTTTCACAGCTTCTTCAACATCTATTTTTTCTTTATTATCCTTATTATTACTTTTTTCTCCATTTAGCAATTCTTCTACTGTAACATTCAATTCATTAGCAATTAAACCAAGCATTGTAATATCTGGAAAACTTAACCCTCTTTCCCATTTAGAAACAGCTTTATCTGTTATATTTATTTTATCTGCTAACTCTTTTTGAGTTAAATTATGTTCTTTTCTCAATTCTTTAATAAACTTTCCAAATTTTTCGTTATCCATTTTAATTTTTCCTCCTAATAAAAGTTTAGCATTTTTTCTAAAAATACTCAATCGACTATTAGTAGAATTTAATATTTAAGTTAAAATATTATAAAGAAAAAGCCGATACAAATTTTCTTTGCATTCGGCTTATGTATTTTTATATAAATTCTTCCCAAACTATATTGGCTAAGTCTAATCCTTTTTTACTAAGTCTTATATTATTAGTATCAATATTAATTAGTCCTTCTCTTACTAAATTTGTTAATTCTTTATTGTATATGTATAAAGGGCTTACTTCAAACTTTCTTCTAAATTCATCTATATTAATTCCATTTATTTTTCTAAGCCCTAATATCATATATTCATTCATTTTAGTTTTTTTATCTTGCTTTTCTTCAATAATTATATTTTTCTCTTCATTACCATTTTCTATATTTTCTATATATTTTTCTATAGAATCAATATTTTTATATCTTATATCATTTTTATATGAGCTTGCAGAAACACCAAATCCTAAATATTCTTTTTGTCTCCAACAATCTAAATTATGTTTTGATCTATATGGAATTTTAGCAAAATTAGATATTTCATAATGTATATATCCATTTTCTTCTAATTTTCTTTTAGAAAACCAATACATATACCTTTCTATTTCTTCATCTGGTAAAGTTATTACTCTATCTTCTAAAAGTTTTTCTATTTTTGTCCCTTCCTCTATAATTAAAGAATATACTGAAATATGTGTTACTTTTAAATCAATTATTTTATTCAAAGTATCTTCTACATCATATATAGTTTGATTTGGAAGACCTATCATAGTATCAACATTCATATTATAAAAACCTGCTAAGTTTGCTAACTTTACTGTAGTTAGAAATTGTTCATAATTATGAACTCTTCCTATTAATTTAAGAATATTATCATTAGCTGTTTGAAGTCCTATACTTAATCTATTAATACCAATATCTCTATATTTTTTTAATTTTTCTAAAGTAACTGTTCCTGGATTTACTTCAATTGTTACTTCTATGTTTTGATCTATTTCAAAATTTGTTTCAATTGTTTTTATTATATCTTCAATATATTTTTCATCTATAAAAGAAGGTGTTCCTCCTCCTATGTAAAGAGTTTTCGCTAATGGTAAATTTGTATAATCCCCATTTGAATTTAATCTTATCTTATCTCCTACATTTTTTATTTCTTTTTGCATACATCTTATATATTTTTCTATATATTCTCCTTTATTTGCAAACGAATTAAAATCACAATAATTACATTTTTGTTTGCAAAATGGAATATGTACATAAATGCCTATTTCTTCCATTACTTTCTTAGCTCCTCTGCCAAATCAGATATTGCTTTCATTCTATGATTTACTCCAGATTTTCCTATTGGCTTTTTTAACATTTTTCCAAGTTCAGTAAGTGTTGCATCAGGATTTTCTAACCTTAATTTTGCAAGTTCTTTTTCTTTTTCTGACAAGCTACTAAATTTATTTTTTTTCTTAATAAGTTTTATATCTTCTATTTGCTTTACAGATGTTTTTATTACTTTATTTAAATTAGCCGTCTCACAATTTACTAGCCTGTTTACTTTATTTCTAACATCTCTTAAAACTCTAGTATCTTCAAAGCTTAAAACTGCTTTATTAGCACCAATAAAAGCTAAAAAATTTGCAATATCTTCTCCATCTTTTATATATACAATATAGTTTTTTTCTCTTTTTAAAATCTTGCAATTTATCCTAAAACTTATTATTATGTTTTTTATTTTTTCTGCATTTTCTTCACTTTGAAATACCATTTCTAAGTGATATTTACTTTTAGGATTTGTAACAGAACCTGAACCCATAAAAGCACCTCTTACAACAGCCCTTTTTTCTTCCTCATTTTCTGGGTTATATTCTATTTTTATTTTATCTTTAGTTATAATACAAAATTTATTTCCTTGCATTTCTATAGTAAAATTATTTATTCCGTTATTTGTAAGTAATTTATTAAATCTATTTATATTATATTCACTTTCTGTTACAAATTTATTAGAATCTATTGTAAGTAAGTAGCCTAAAAGTTCACATTTAACTAATTTTTTATTAGATAAATTATGAATCATACTTAATTCTTCTTTTATTTTTTTTGAAAATGTTTCCATATTACCACCCTATTTAATCCTGTATAATCTTTAATACAGGTACTTCCCTCAAAAAGATTAGTTACTTTATCTTCCTGATCATATCCTATTTCCATAAGTAGAGTTCCTCTAGGTTTTAAATATTTTTTTATATCTTTAGCTATAATTTTATAATATTTAAGTCCATCTATTCCACCATCTAAAGCTACTTTAGGTTCATTTTGAACATCTTTTGGTAATGTACATATTATATTTGTTTTTATATATGGTGGATTTGTTACAATTATATCAAAAGTATCTTTTATATTTTCAAACATATCTGATTTTAAAAATTTAATATCTGTATTATTATTTTTTGCATTTTTAGTAGCTACATCTAATGCTTTTTGGCTTATATCTGATGCAAAAACTTCAGCATCTAGTACATACTTTTTTATACTAATTGCAATTGCTCCGCTTCCAGTACATAAATCTAAAATTTTACATTTTTTAATTTTCTTTGCAAATTCTATTGCTTTTTCAACTAAAACTTCAGTATCTGGTTGAGGAATAAGTACGTCTTCATTTACGAAAAAAGATAATCCCATAAACTCGGCTTTATTAATTACATATTGAAGTGGATATCCATTTTCTATTTTAGATACATAATTTAAATACCTATCGCTAATAGTATTTTCTACTAGCATATTTTCATTTATAATAATATATTTAATATCTTTATTTAGTATATTCATCATTAAATTCTTAGCATTTATATATCCTATTTTCTTAGTTGCAATACCTATCAGTTCTTTTATTGTCATTTATTTTACTCCACTCTTACAAATTTAACTATATTACTATTTTCTATATTTTTTATAAGTTTTCCATCATAGATACTTGTATTATTAAAACTATCCTCTAGAGGAATATCTATATATACAGTTGCTATAAATTTTTGATTATAATTATTTACAATTGTTACTCTAAAAGATAAATTACACTTTATGCTATTTAGTGAAATTCCACCTTTTTTTAATAAACTCCCATCATAAGTAAGAGGTTCTGTTATATCTGAAATTTTTGTATCTTCTTTCATTTCAGAGTTCACATACTCTAGTGTAATCGGATTTTGAAAATTACTATATATAACTGGCTTGGTATAATCTGCATCTCCTGAATTTATAATATCAAATTCCATACTATCTTTTATTTCATTTTCTTCATTTATATCTAATTTAGCAAAATCATTTACATTTTTATAATATAACTTAGCATTTCCAGATTGAAGATTATTAAATTTAACATTATCTATCGTTAAACTTTTAATCGTATTTTCGTAAGTTACACCTTCTTCATCTCTATTATTAATATATAAAGCAATATCTGTGAATTGAAATATATCTAAATCCCATATTGGTTTATTTGTTTCTTTACTATTTGCATCAGCACTACTATATAAATATATTCTATCTATACTAAATACAGTTTTTGAATTAAGTCTTGTTATTTCTGTTATGCTTTCAGAAAATTCCCTATTTATCAAATAAACTTTAACTATATTTACAATCATAACTATACATAATATTATTAAAGCTATTGTTATAATTAATTTTATTGGAAACTTCTTATTGTTTTTATCAGAATTTTCTACAATTAATGTTTTCTTCTTCATATTTCCCTCCTTTTTAGATATTTTTCAAAAATATATTACATCACTTATATTATATTGTTTCATTAATTTTTTATCAAGAGGATTTTTTATTTTAACTATATTTCTATTGCTTTTTTTACAAAAATGTGATAATCTATAAACAAGATATAAGCTATTAATACTCCTGCGTAGTTCGTGTAGACTGGAATTTTAGAACCAACATTTAGATTAAAGGGAGTCCGCCTTTGGATGTGGCGTGTATGCTTACTTTTTAAGTAAGAAACCCAGTAGCATTCAACAAGACACCCACCTGTGAAAACAGGCTCTTAAAATTTCTCTCATCTTACGGCTAATGCGGGGTTTTATTATTTATATTATTATTTTTTTTAAATTTCATAAAGAAAAAAGCTCTTAATTTTCTAAGAGCTATTTTTTATTATTTATTTTTAAGAATTATCTTTCTTTTCAAAAAATTATTTTCTACTTCT
>CALXPX010000069.1 GCA_944390305.1 uncultured Clostridia bacterium | reverse complement strand
TTTATTTTTATATACAACTGCCATTATTCCTTGAGGTGTTTTTACATCTGTTAGTTCTTTAAATACATTTGTACTAACAATTATATAATTGCATTTATTAAGAATTAAAATTTTTAATATATCTTGATTTTCATTGTAAAAATCCTCAGTAACTATAGCTAAGTCTATTTTTATCTTTTCAAAAATAGCTTCTTTTAGCATTTTATATCCTTCAATTATATACTTATCTTTTCTATACTTTTTTTCTTTTAATTTTTTTACTTCTTTAATTATACTATTTTCCTTACTAGAAATTACCATTTTAATTTTCTCTTTTCTTTTTATTCTTTTATTGTAATATTTTCCTATATATGTATATGATATAATTTTAATTACTTCACTTTTTGAAGTAATAACCATTAAGGAGGGACTTTTATGTCCAAAAAGGTAAATTTACCATACTTTCCAAGTGAAATTCAAAATCATTCAAAACTCTTTTTAGCCCGTGAAAGCAAAAAAGGCAAAATCAAATAATTTCTCATGGAAAAAGTAAAATACCCATTAACAAACGCCATGGTTAATTTTAAGGCAGGTCCTAGCTGTTTTCATCTAGGACTTTGCTTTTTATTTTATACTTTCTAAAAACTCTCTTATTTCACTTATATGGTTTTTATCTATTTTTAATGTAATATAAGGCTTTTCTCCAGGTGAAAATCTTACCTTTTGTCCATATGTATTTATAATTTTTTTAATATTATCCTCTTTTAATTCTTTAAAATATATTACTATACCTATCTGTTTTTGTTGAAGTTTAATAACATTTGCCTTTCTACATAAATTTTTTATTCTAGCTATTTCTATTAAATTATTTACTTCTTTTGGCATATCACCATATCTATCAATTATTTCATCTATCACATTTTGTATATCTTCTTCTGTCCTACAGTTTGCTATATCTTGATAAACTTCTATTTTTTGGCTTGCATTTTCTATATATTCTTCTGGAATATATGAAGAAATATTTAAGTCAATTGCTATTTCTGGCTCTTCTTCTACTTTTTCACCTTTCATTTCTTTAACAACTTCGTCAAGTAGCCTATTATACATATCATATCCAACTTGTTCAATATGTCCATGCTGCATTTCACCAAATATACTTCCAGCACCCCTTATTTGCAAGTCTCTTGTTGCTATTTTAAATCCTGACCCAAACTCAGTAAATTCTTTAATGGCTTTTAACCTTTGCGAGGCATCTTCTGAAAGCATTTTGTCTCTTCTATAAGTAATATATGCATAAGCTTGTCTATTACTTCTTCCGACTCTTCCCCTTATTTGGTAAAGCTGTGCTAAACCAAATCTATCTGCATTTTCGACAATTATTGTATTTGCATTTGGTATATCTATGCCAGATTCCAAAATAGTTGTACATACTAATACATTAGTTTTTCCATCTACAAAATCTTGCATAATATCTTCTATTTCTTTTCCTGACATTTTACCATGTGCATATGCAATTCTTGCTTCTGGAACTAGTTTTTGTAGTTCTAATGCTTTTATGCTAATTGTTTCAACAATATTATATATATAAAATACCTGTCCTCCTCTTTCTAATTCTTTTATGATAGCTTCTTTTATTACTTCTTTATCATATTCTAGCACATATGTCTGGATTGGCTTTCTATTTTGAGGTGGCTCATAAATAACAGACATATCCCTAATTCCTACTATAGACATTTGAAGAGTTCTTGGTATTGGAGTTGCAGTCATAGTTAATACATCAACAGTATTTTTATAATGCTTTATTTTTTCTTTATCTTTTACTCCAAACCTATGCTCCTCATCAATTATTAAAAGTCCTAGATCTTTAAATTCTACGTCTTTGCTTAAAACTCTATGAGTACCTAAAACTATATCCACTTCGCCTGTCTTTAATTTTTCTACAATCTCTTTTTGTTCTTTTTTGGTTCTAAACCTATTTAATAATTCTATCTTTATAGGATATTCTTCCATCCTTTGTTTAAATTCTTGATATTGCTGACTTGCTAGAATTGTAGTTGGTGCTAAATACGCAACTTGCTTACTATCCATTACTGCCTTAAAGGCTGCCCTTATTGCTACTTCTGTTTTACCATATCCAACATCTCCACATAAAAGCCTATCCATAGGCCTTGGATTTTCCATATCTTTTTTTACTTCTTCTATACATCTTAATTGGTCATTTGTTTCTTTATATGGAAAACTATCTTCAAATTGTCTTTGAAATACATTATCTTTTGAAAAAGCAAATCCTTTTGTGTGTTCTCTTTTAGCATATAAATCGATAAGTTCCTTAGCAACTGCTCTTAGATTTCCTTTAACTTTTGCTTTAGTATTTTCCCATTCTTTTGTTCCTAGTTTATTTAATCTTAAACTTCCTTCTGATCCTACATACTTTCTTACATTATCTAAAGCATCTGTAGGTACATATAATATATCTCCATCTTTATATTTAAGCTGAATATAGTCTTTAGTTATTCCATCTTCTTTAATTGTATTTACTCCAGTAAAAATACCAATACCATGATTTTTATGTACAATATAATCTCCAATTTTAAGGTCCGCAAATACTATTTTCTCTCCACTTTTAAATGTATCAGATACTTTTTTAGTTTTTTTAGATTTAGTGAAAAATTCATCACTACTTACGACTAATAATTTTGTATCTGTATCTTCAAAGCCATTAGAAAGTGCTCCTTCAGATATTATAACTTCTCCTTTCTTTAAGATAATATTATCTAAATTAGGTGCAATTACTACATTTTCTTCAAGAGCTTTTTTTATTTTTTCTGCATTATCATTATTTCCAGCTAAAATAACTATTTTCTTTTTATTTCTAATAGCTTCTTTTATACCATTTGCTAAATTTCTTACGTCCCCTTTAAACAAATTAACTTCTTTTGTATGAAAATCATTTTTTAGCGTATCTAATTCTTTTAGTTCAACTACTTTTTGCATGCTGTATTTATACTCATTAATATTTTCTAAAGCTTCAGGTATACTTTTGCCTTTTTCGATCAATGATTTTATTAGATTTTCGTTCTCTTTTTGTATTGAAATTATTCTTTGATTTATTTTTTCTGGCTCATCTATAAAAATTTCATAATCTTTTATATAATCAGTAAAAATATTTTGCTTTGTGTAAAATTCATTAAAATATTTATCTATTTTAGAAGAATATTCTCCCTCTTTTATAATTTCTAAATCTTCTAATTCATACTTTTTCTTATTATTTTCTATTCTTTTGCATACTTTTTCTACTTGATCTTCTAATATATTTTCTGTAGCAGGATATATATCTATCTTTTTTAGCATATCTGTGGATCTTTGAGAAGATATTTTAAATTTTCTAATAGAGTCTACATCGTCTCCCCAAAATTCTATTCTAATTCCTTCATTTTCGCTAATACCAATATCTACAATATCTCCTCTTACACTAAACTCTCCTCTATTTTCTATAAGATCTACTCTTTTATATCCCATTTGAATCAATTTATTTTTTAATTCTGTATGTTCTAATGTATCTGCTAACTTTATACTTAATACATTTTTATACAAAGTATCTTTATCTATCATACTTTGCATAACTGCTTCTATTGTTGTTACAATTATTTTTGCATTTTTATTATAAATATTATTTAAAATATCTATTCTTTCATACTCTATATCATTACTTTCAGCTACATAATCATATGCAGATATTTCTTTTTTGGGAAAATACTTAATATCTTCTAAAAAATAACTTAAGTTTTTTACTATTTGTTTAGCTTGTATTTCATTATATGTAATTACACATATTGGTTTTTTCTTTTCCTCATATGTTGCAGCTATTAATTGAGATTTTGAAACGAAAGCAAGACCCGATATTGTTATCGGGTATGTAGTATTATTTAAACAATTAATGTATTTTTTAAACTTATCTGATAAAGCCAAATCTCTTAAAATATAGTTCATAGTATTTCTCCTCTAATTGGCTTTTGAATAATTTTCTAAGGCTTTTGCAATTTGATCTGGACAAGAAGTTCCTTTCATTCCACATTTTATTCCTTTTAATCTTTCTTTAACTTGTTCAATTGGCATACCTTTTATAAGGGATGCTACTCCTTTTATATTCCCATCACATCCACCTATAACTTTTAAATCTTTAACTATACCATTTTCTATATCAAAAATCATCTCTCTTGAACAAACACCAGTTGGCTTATACCTATACTCCATAATATATCTCCTTTATTTTTTATATATACTATTCACCAAATTATTCTTATATACTATATTTTATCAAAAATTAATAAATAAATCAATAATTGTATAAAGTGAATTTCTTCGTACTTTTTTGTTTTATTTTTAAAAGAAATCGATAACTTTTTATGCTAAGTTACCATTTTCTTTCGATTATTTATATATAATAGTTTTTCTGCCATAAAAGAACATAATATCCCCATGCTATATTTACATTTCCAATTAATTTTTTCATTCTTCTAATTTATATTCTTATTCTCCTTCTAACACAATATCTAATTCACTTGTTTATAATTATTATCTTGAGTTGCTTTTTATTAGTAACCATATCTCTCATCATATTATATGCATTCTATATCCATAAAGCATTCTTTCTTGTTTATCTTTCATATAATTATGTATTATATGAACTTGTTACTTCTTTTTTCTTCTATTATTTTTGGATTTATTTTTAAAAAAATCATTTCCATATGAATCAAAATATTCTCTATCACTTCATAATCTTTTCCAAAATCTTTTAAATTTTCATACATAAATTTTATTGATTCTTCATTTATCATTTCAATTTTCTTTTTATCTTTTTATAATTCTGTATATATTAGTACATTACGTACTAGTTTTTTAGTTAAATATTTTTAAAGAAAATTATAGCTATCTTTTTTAATTTAAAATTCTTACACAAAAATACAAGATATATATTTATATCTTGTATTTTTATTTAATCTGTTTATTGTTATATTACTTTTATTTTTTATAAAAATCCATTATAATTATTTTTCTATATGAATATACTGTTAGATTTAGTTTCAATATTTATTTATACATATTCTATTCAATAGTAGGCCTTTGTTTCCAATAATCTGGGATCTCTGCATAATTTTGCAATTTTTCACATCCATAGAAACATCCGTCTCCGTTTGGTTCCCCTATATAATCATTTTCTTCTCCATTTTCCACTCTTTCCCATAATTTTGGAGCCATACCTTCCAATCCAGTACAATTGCTAAACAAACCTTTAAATGTATCAACATTATCACAATTATCAAACAATTTGTCAGGTATATCTTTTAAATTTATACAATCAGAAAAAGTAGAGTTAAACTCATCTGCATTTACACAATTTTTAAACAAATTTTCCGGTATTGACTTTATTAAAGTTCCACTAAATGCTCCGCCAAAACTTCTAGCATTTATACAATCTTCAAATAGTTTCTCAGGTATTGACTCTATTGAAGTATTACTCAATATACGGAAAAAAGAGCTAGCCTTTGTGCATCCCTTAAATAAATTTGTTGGTATTACTGTTAATTGATTACATGCCTGGAACAAATCCCCAAAACTTTCTACATTAACTAAACTATTTTTTGTTGGTGAAGCCACTTTTTTTAAACTATTGCATCCGCTAAAACTAACTTCTTTTAAACCTAATGTTCCCCATTGTTTTATTTCTGTAATAGAACTATCGCTCAAAAAAGAATTAAATCGAAAATATTCACATATTCCAGATATAATTATATTATATTCTCCTTTACTTTCATATGTATGGCTTATAGAATCAAGTCCTTGTTCAGGAGTTTCTTTTTTTCCATCTCCCCAATCAATTGTAAAATTGTAATTATATCTTTCATAATAATTATTAATATAAAATTCAATTTTACTACCATTATCAGCACTTATAGCTAATATCATTTCTTCTTTTCCTTCGTCTGGCTCTAATTCATCGTCTGATTTATCTATTTCTAAATTATAATCTATAACTATTCCATTTATTGTAATAACTTTTCTATCTTCATTTATTTCTTCATCTTTAACTAGTCCTTCATCTTTAAGAGATTGTAACATTTCTGCTTCTTCCATATAAGTACTACTTTTATCTGCCAAAGCAATCTGAACATCTCCTTTCCACATTTCAACTTTATCTCTTACTGTTCCTGCCCTATTTATTTCAACTGCATCTTGAGCTCTTGTAAATATTCCGTTATTTCCTACACTCAAATTTATTGCTACTGTAGCTAAAATTAATAATACTATTATTGTTACTACCAACGCTATTAAGGTTATTCCGTTTTACTTGTTTTTTAATTTTTTTCATTTTGTTTTTATCCTCCTTTTTTCTCTTGCATATTTATGTTATATCGTAGTGCAATTTATTTTATAATTGTTTATTATTGCTTTTTTTGTTCTTTTATCTATTTTTATTCTTAATATAGAAAAAAACTATACCTTTTAGATTCGTCTAAAAAGCATAGTTTTCCTATGGTTATATAAACTTGTTTTATAAAATGCTACGATATATATATATATATATATACAGCCTCAAGGCTTCCAGCTTTTTTCATTTGCTACTTTCTCCTTTGTATTTTTATTACTTCTTATTAATTTTATAGTTATTCTTTTTTATTGTCAATATCTTTTTAGTTGAATTTTTTCGTTT
>CALXPX010000068.1 GCA_944390305.1 uncultured Clostridia bacterium | reverse complement strand
TTTAGTAGAATGCCCACATTGCCATAACTTAACAATGCAACATAGAGTATGTCCAAGTTGTGGATATTATGATGGAGCAGAAGTTATATCTCAAAAAGCTAACTAATTTAAGATTTTAAGAAAGAGGTGAACTAGATGAAAGAAGGAATACACCCAGAATACCAAGAAGCTACAATAACATGTGCTTGTGGAAATGTAATGAAAACAAATTCAACAAAAAAGGATTTAAAAGTTGATGTTTGTTCAAAGTGTCATCCATTTTGGACAGGTAATTTAAGAAAAGAAACTACTGGTGGAAAAGCAGATAGATTCAAGAAAAAATATGGATTGGCTTAAAAATATATAAGGGGGCTCTGTAACTAAAAGTTGCAGAGTTTTTATTTTATAAAAAATACAAAAAAGTACTTAAAATTTTATGTTTTTTATGGTAAAATATAACCACTAAGAAGGAGCAAAAAAATGAAACAAATACAAATGCAAGATACATATATAAAGAAAATAAAAAATATGCAAAAAAATAAAAAATATTCTATACTTACAATGGGATGTCAGTTAAATGAAAATGACTCTGAAAGAATATCTGGAATATTAGAAGAAGCAGGGTATGAAAAAACAGAAGATTTATCTTGTGCAAATATAATTGTATTTAATACTTGCTGTGTTAGAGAAAATGCGGAAGATAGATTATTCGGTAAGTTAGGAGAAGTTAAGAAATATAAAGAAAAAAATGGATGTATAATAGCTATTGGTGGTTGTATGATGCAAGAAAAACATATGCAAAGAAAAATTAAAGAAAGCTATCAATTTGTAGACATAATATTTGGACCTCATACTCTTAAAAACTTTCCAGAAGATTTATATAAATCTATTATAGAAAATAAAAAAATAGAGGATATATTAGATATAGATGGAGAGATAATAGAAGGAATACCAACAGTAAGAGAAGATAAAATAAAAGCATCTGTAACAATTATGAACGGATGTAATAATTTTTGTACATATTGTATAGTTCCATATGTTAGAGGAAGAGAAAGAAGTAGACATCCTCAGGATATATATAATGAGGTCGTAAATTTAGCAAAACAAGGATATAAGGAGATAACTTTACTAGGACAAAATGTAAATTCATATTTAGTAAGTGAAAAATCAAAAGGCGAAGATGTAAATTTTATTGTAAAAGAAGAAAATGGAAATGAATACGAAGTAAATTCTTTTGCTACATTATTAAGACTAATTAATAAAATAAAAGGCATAGAGAGAATAAGATTTATATCACCACATCCTAAAGATTTTACTGATGATGTTATAGACTCAATAAGAGATTCTAAAAAAGTATGTAAATTAATACACCTTCCACTTCAATCAGGAAGTACAGAAATTTTAAAATCTATGAATCGCAAATATACAAAAGAAGAGTACTTAAACTTAGTAAAGAAAATAAAAAGTAAAATTCCAGAAGTAGAGTTTTCTACAGATATAATTGTTGGATTTCCAGGAGAAACTGAAAAAGATTTTGAAGATACTTTAGATGTTGTATCAAAAGTAAAATATGAACAAATATATATGTTTATATATTCAAGAAGAGTAGGGACCAAAGCAGATAAGATGGAAAACCAAATAGATGAAGATATAAAACACGAAAGATTTGAAAGATTAAAAAAATTAGCTGAAAATATAATAGAAGAAAAAAATAAAACTTATGTTGGAAAAGAAGAATTAGTATTGGTAGAAGGAAAAAGCAAAACAAATAAACAAATGTATACAGGAAGAACACAAACAAATAAAGTAGTAAACTTTGAAGGAGGATCTAAACAAATGATAGGAAAGGTGCTACCTATGAAAATAATATCAGAACATATGTGGTATCTTAAAGGAAAAATATGTTAACATATAAATGATTCGGAGGAAATAAACGTGTCAGAAATAATTGAAAAAGAAGAAAACCAAGAAAATTTAAAAAAATATTCACCAATGATGCAGCATTATTTAGAAACAAAAGAAAAATATAAAGATTGTATATTATTTTATAGATTAGGAGATTTTTATGAAATGTTCTTTGATGATGCTATAAATGTATCAAGAGAACTAGAATTAACTTTAACAGGAAAGGATTGTGGACAAGAAGAAAGAGCACCAATGTGCGGAATTCCATATCATGCAGCAGAAGGATATATAGCGAAATTAATAGAAAAAGGATATAAAGTAGCAATATGTGAGCAACTAGAAGACCCAAAACAAGCAAAAGGAATAGTAAAAAGAGACGTAATAAAAATAGTAACACCTGGAACTGTTGTAGAAAGTAGCCTTTTAGAAGAAAAGAAAAATAATTATATAATGGCAATATATAAAGAAGGAATATACTTTGGAATAGCTGTTTGTGATATTTCAACAGGAGATTTTTTTGCAACAGAAATAAAAGAAGAAAACAATTATGCAAAACTATTAGATGAAATATCAAGGTATAATCCATCAGAAATAATAGTAAATAAAATGATGAAAGAATCTAATGAAGAAATAGAGTATATAAAACAAAGATTTAGTAGCTTTATTTCAGAAGTAGATGAATTTAATAGCGATTATCAAAATATAGATAAAGATTTTGATATAAGAGATGATAGTGGAAGTAAAATATCTACGATTAAAACAAAACTTTTTGCTGTTTCTGCAATAAATGGACTTATGTCGTATATAGAAGATACACAAAAGGCAAAAATGGAAAATTTAAATCAAATAACATTATATAATACGACTAAATATATGTCATTAGACATAAATGCTAGAAGAAATTTAGAGTTAACAGAAAAATTAAGAGATAAATCTAAAAAAGGAACTCTTCTTTGGGTGTTAGATAAAACCGATACATCAATGGGAGGAAGACTTTTAAGAAGATGGATAAGTGATCCACTTATAGATATAGGAGATATAAATAGAAGACTTGGAGCAGTTAAAGAATTAAAAGAAAATTTAATCTTAAGAGATGATATTAGTGAATCACTAAAAAAGGTCTATGATATAGAAAGATTAGCTGGAAAAATATCTTATGGAACTGCAAATGCAAGAGACTTAATTTCCTTAAAAAATTCAGTCCTTCAGCTTCCGGATTTGAAAAATGCTTTATCAAAAGCAAATTCAGAAATGCTAAATAACTTATATAATGGACTAGATACATTAGAAGATATATATGAGTTAATAGATAAAGCAATAATAGAAGATCCACCAATGAGCGTTAAAGAAGGAGGAATAATAAAAAAAGGCTATGATGAAACAATAGATAATTTAATAGAAGCCACAACTAACGGAAAAAAATGGCTTTTGGATATAGAAAATAAAGAAAAACAAGAAACAGGAATAAAAAACTTAAAAATAGGATATAATAAAGTATTCGGCTACTATATAGAAATAAGTAAATCATTTGTAAAAATGGCACCAGAAAGATATATAAGAAAACAAACATTAACTACAGGTGAAAGATATATTACAGAAGAACTTAAAAATTTAGAAAATCAAATATTAGGAGCACAAGAAAAAGTTGTAGTACTAGAATATGATGCTTTTACAAAAGTAAGAGACAAAATAGAAGAAAGTGCAAAAAGACTTCAAACAGCAGCAAGTATAGTTGCTAAAATAGACGTACTTTGTTCTTTTGCAAAAGTAGCAGAAGAAATGAATTACTGCATGCCAGAAGTAGACAATAGTGATGTAATAGATATAAAAGATGGCAGACATCCTGTTGTAGAAAAAATACTTCCATCAGGAGCCTTTGTTCAAAATGATACTTATCTAGATTCAGAAAATAATAGACTTTCTATCATAACTGGTCCAAATATGGCTGGAAAATCAACATATATGAGACAAGTTGCTCTAATAACTCTTATGGCACAAATAGGAAGTTTTGTCCCTGCATCTAAAGCACATATAGGAGTAACAGATAAAATTTTCACTAGAGTAGGAGCTTCAGATGACTTAAGCATGGGAGAAAGCACTTTTATGGTTGAGATGATGGAGGTAGCATCAATTTTAAAAAATGCAACTAATAAAAGTCTAGTAATATTGGATGAAATCGGTAGAGGAACATCAACATATGATGGTTTATCAATTGCATGGGCTGTTGCAGAATATATACTAGATAAAGAAAACTGTGGGGCAAAAACATTATTTGCAACACACTATCATGAATTAGTTGGATTAGAAGAAAAACTAGATGGAATAAAAAATTATCATGTTGCAGTAAAAGAAAAAGGAGAAGATGTAATTTTCTTAAGAAAAATTTTACCAGGTGGAACAGATGAAAGCTATGGAGTTCATGTAGCAAAGCTCGCAGGAGTTCCAAAAGCTGTTACTAAAAGAGCAAATGAAATATTAAAAACATTAGAAAGAAAAAGTATTCTGAAGGAAAATAATAGTACAAATAAAGAAAAAGCAAAAAATGAAGGACAATTAGACTTATATAATTATAAACTTGCTGAAATAGCACATGAATTAGATAAAATAAAATTAGAAGAAGTAACACCAATAGATGCACTTAACATACTATCAAAAATAAAAGAAAAAATGAATTAAATGTAAAATAAAAAGGAAAAATATATATTAAAAAGAAAGGAATACATATGAAAATTTTTTATCATGAAAGAGAGGTTGGATTGCTAATGAAAGAAGCCAAAGTTATTGACTTATTTAAAGAAAATATAAAATTCTCTAAAAACAATATTATTGCATGCAAATGTAATAATGAAATTAAAAGCTTAGATTATTTAATAAAAGAAGGAGACAGAGTAGAACTTATTGATATAACAGATAAAGATGGAATGAGAGTATATGTAAGAGGTATATTATATATTATGGCAATGGCATTTGATAGACTTTATCCTGAAGCATATATAAGTGTAAATTATCAACTATCTAATGCAATGTTTTGCGAAATAACCAATATGAATATTACTGAGCAAATGTTACAAGAAGTAAAAGAAGAAATGGAAAATATAATTAAGCAAGATCTTCCTATAAAAAAAGTAATAATGGACAAAAAAGAGGCGGAAGAGTTCTATGCCAAAGAAAATACAATTAAAGGTAGACTTCAAGTAGGAAACAAAGAAAAAGATACAGTCTCATTATATTTTTGCGAAGATTACTATAATTATTTCTATGGTGTAATGCCTATTTCAACTGGATATATAAATCTTTTCGATATAAAAAAGTATAGAGATGGATTTATTGTAAGATATCCAAGTAGAAAAAATCCTAATGAATTAGGAGAATTTAAAGATACAAAAAAGCTTCAATCTACATTAGATGAATATGATGATATAAATAGGTTAATGCATATAAATACAATACAAAATTTAAATGAAGCAATAGAAGAAGGAAGAGGAAATGAAGTCATACTTACAGCAGAAGCTTTACATGAAAAGAAAATAGCAGAGATTGCAGATAAAATAGCATCTAGAAAAGGAATAAAAATGGTTTTAATTGCAGGACCTTCATCTTCAGGAAAAACAACTTTTGCAAAAAGATTAGGAGTGCAGTTAAGACTACATGGTATGAAACCTGTAACTATAGGAACAGATAATTATTTTGTTGAAAGGGAGAATACACCAAAAGATGAAAATGGTGAATATGACTTTGAAACAATAGAAGCTTTAGATTTAGAGTTATTTAATGATCATTTAACAAAATTAATAACTGGATACGAAATAGATGTACCTACATTTGATTTTAAGGATGGAACCAAATTGTATAATGGAGAAAAAATGAATTTAAATGATGATGAAATATTAATAATAGAAGGTATCCATTCTTTAAATGATAGACTAACTGAAAATATTCCTAAAGAAAATAAATTTAAAATATATATAAGTGACTTAACAGTACTTAATATAGATTATTATAATCGTATTTCTACTACAGATACCAGACTTATAAGAAGAATAGTAAGAGATAATAATTTTAGAAGCTATTCAGCACTAGATACATTAAAAAGATGGGAATCAGTAAATAATGGAGAAAACAAAAATATTTTTCCATATCAAGAAGAAGCGGATGTAATGTTTAATAGTTCACTCGTATATGAGCTTGCTGTACTTGCAAAATATGCAAAACCATTATTAGATGAAATAAATAATCAAGTTCCAGAATATTCAGAAGCAAAAAGATTAAGTACGCTTTTAGAATATTTTGATCCAATAGATGAAAAAGCAATACCAAACAATTCAATACTTCGTGAATTTATAGGAGATAGTATATTTGAATATTAGGAGAAATAAATGAAACAGTTCACAAAAAGAGATGAAGAATTTATATGTGAAAATTGCGGTAAAAAAGTAGAAAAATTAGGTTATACCTCAAGAGATCACTGTCCATATTGCTTATGTTCTAAGCATGTGGACTGTCTTCCTGGGGACAGAAAAGAAGAGTGCTCAGGAATATTAAGACCAATTCAAGTAGAATTAGACAATAAAAAAGGATACGTTATAATATATAAGTGTGATAAATGCAGTACTATTAGAAAAAATAAAGCAGCAATAGATGATAATAAAGACCTTTTAATAAAACTTACTGCATATGGAGGAGAGATTTATGGAAGATGAGAAAATAAAAATTGAAGATATAAAACCAGATAAAAACTTAAGAATACTTACAGGAGATAGACCAACAGGAAAATTACATATAGGTCATTACTTTGGCTCACTAAAAAGTAGAGTAAGTCTTCAAGATAAATTTGAAACAT
>CALXPX010000067.1 GCA_944390305.1 uncultured Clostridia bacterium | reverse complement strand
TATGTGATGCTGATATTACTACACTTGCATCTGCCTTTAATTTTTTTGTCAAATATGCAACTCCTGGTGTTGGTATAACTCCTAGTAGTTTTACATTTGCACCATAACTTAAAAATCCTGCTGTCATTGCGCTTTCTATTAATGTTCCTGAGATTCTTGTATCTCTTCCTATTAATATTGTAGGTGTATGGTTTGAATGCTTTGCTAAAACATATGCTCCTGCTTTAGCTACCCTATATACTAATTCTGGTGTAAGTTCAGTATTAGCAATTCTTCTAATTCCATCTGTTCCAAAATATTTCATATCTACCTCCTAATATATTATATTGTGATTTTTTTAAAATATTTTTATATAATATGGTTTTATATCTGTTAAAACATCTTTTATCCATAATATACTACCATCTTTTAACGTAAATTTAACATTTGGAAATGTTTTTAACATTTTTTCATCTGAAAAATATTTATCTACAAATTCTTTTAGTCCTTCATTATTTTGGTACATATTTAAATATTCTTCATAATATTCCTCAGTACCTTGCACATCTAAATCATAATTATAGATAACTCTTGTTGAAAACATTTTTAAAGCAAAACTTGTTACTAAAAAATCTATTGCTATAAATATAATTAGTATAATAGTAGATATATGTAGAGCTTTTTTTGGTATTTTTTCTACTATCTTATCTACTGTTGGATTTATTACTTTATTTAAACAAATTGTAAGAATTCCCCAAAATATTGAAAAAATTATGCATACTCTACCATTTATATTAAGAGGATAATTAGAATAATCCCACCATTTTATATGGAAAATGCACTCTCCAATCCAACTTACAATGAACTCTACTACAGATCCAATTATAAAACCTGCGATAAATAATGTCCAGTTATTTTTTTTAGCATTCTTTGGAATACAAAGCAAACATATTGCACCTAGTCCATATATACAACAAAAAGGACCGTATAACATACTTTGTCTACTTTCTATTACGCCTTTTGTAAGGAGTCCAAATAATGTTTCTATTATATATCCTAGAAAACTATATATTATAAAGTACTGAAGTATTTGCCACATATCATATCCAAATATAGTAAACTTTTTTTGCTTTTTTTGTTTTTGCATTAATGTTTTTTCCATATTTATTCCTTTCTATCTTCGTTTTATTTTTTCTCCAAATACTCCTAAAACTCCCTTAATAAATTTCCAATTATTTGCTAAACTATATAGAATTGCTATTAATAATGATATTATATTTATAATCCATATAAGTGCTGTATTACCAGATATTCCTGGTATATATTTTGCATAATATGCTAAACATATTATTGCAAGGAACAACATTGGGCCTTTCCATTTTAATTCTTTTAATTTAAGATATTTTTTTAATTTTTTTCTTCTATAAAAATATACTAATAAATTTGCAATTAGCATTGAAAAGCAAGCTGCATATATTTCAAAGTTTGTTACAAATGCTATCATAATTACTAGGTTTAAGATTGCTGCAATAATTGTTGTACTACCCATTATTTTTGTATCTTTGTAAGCTGAAAATATTCCACCAAAAAAACTAGATAAGTTAGAATAGTATGTTGCAATCATTATAATTGGTATATAAATATATGCTTCATCATATGTCTCATTTATAAAAATAGGAAATACAAATGGCATTACTGCTATTAAGCAAATTGTAACCGCATATAAAAATCTTTTTGCATCATGATATATACTATTGTAATATTCATTTTTATTTTCTTCTTTTACAATTCTAGCAGCAGATTCTTTCCATGCTGTATAAAAATAGCCATATAACACACTTATTATATTTGGGAATTTACTAGCCATTGCATATATTCCATTTGCAGCTGAACTAACCATATTTGTTAATATTAAACGATTTGACATATTAATTATGCTCCATGATATACTGTTTGGTACTAATGGTACAGAATATTTTATCATGTCTATCATAAGAGGCTTATCCATTTTTCCTATATATTTAGGAAGTTTTAGCATTGCAAATATTACAATTGCTGTAAAACTATTTGCAATAGTATTTGCCCATAATAGCCCTTCTGCTCCAGCTTTTATCACTAATATAAATATAATGTTTAATATAATTGTAGATATACCTAATATAAAATTTGATACAGAATAAAGTTTTATTTTTCCAAGTCCTCTTGATAATGCATTACTTAATCCTATAAGTATATTAGATATTACAAAAGTTATTATTGCCACTATATATTGTGAAGTATAGTCAGTTCCTAATCCCATAATTAATGATGCAAGTATTATAAATACTATTGTAGCTAAAAAAGTATAAATAACAGCTTGGCTAATTATTTTCTTTCTTTGCATTTTGCTGTTTGCATCAATTAAGTATCTAAACATGGACTCTTCCATAAGGAGAGTAATTATTGGGCAAAGGAATAATGACAAAGTACATACAAAATCATAATTTCCATATTCTGTTGGAGTTAATTTAGCAGTATATAATGGTAATAACACATATGAAATAATTTGTGTACTTAATTTTCCAATTGCTATTATAATTGTATTTTTCATTAATTGTTTTTTCTGATTCATTTTACTCCTTAGTTAATTTTGTAATCTCATTGTCTAATAATTTTACAAAATTTTTATTATTACTAATAAATTTTTTTGGTTTAAATTTCTCTGCTTCTATTATTTTGTTTTTTAATTCTGAAAATTCTCTTAATGGTATTATATATCCGTCTTTTGAAAAAGTATCTAATATTTGAAGCTGATGATCATTGACATGTTCTCCATACTTTTTAAGTCTTGCTGCCACAATCATGGTTTTATCTATACTAAGACCATAAATTATTGTTCCAACTCCTGCATGTGTTATAACAATTCTTGCCTCTTCCATATATTTATTAAACTCATCTTGTGATAAAAATTTATGTACTTCCATTTTATTAGACTTAAAGTCAGTACTTCCTGTTTGAGCAATTATTTTTTCATCTATATCTAATTTTTCAACTGCTTCTAAAAGTCTTGGAAAATGTTTATCTTGAGTTCCAAGTGTTACAAATATCAATAAATCCACCCCCAACACACTGCTTTAGGATATAATTTTTTCATTTCTTCCCATTGTACTACAAAGGTATTTGCAATTGGATAAACTAATCTTCCAGCTAAAGTTTTTGTATTTCTATTTGCAAAAGTTTCTATCCATATTACTTTACTGCCAAAAAACCTGGCAATATAGCACATTGCAACTGCTGTATGAGTTCCTGTTGTTACTACTACTTTTGGATGAAGCTTTAAAAATAAATACAGGCTTTTGAAAAAGTTGAATAATAATATAAAGAAGTATCTAATAGGAGTTTTTCTTGTACCATAAGCTAAATAATATACTCTGCCTGGATATTTTTTTGTTAAATCTTTATCAGATTCGGTTTTTTCAGTTACAATTGAATAATCATATTTTTCAAAATCAAGTTTAAGAAGTTCACTTAAATGTCCTCCCATACTTGATATAAACATTACTTTTGTCTTTTTTTCCATATTTCTCCTAAAATTAAAACTACATTTTTTCTGGTACTTCTATTCCTAATAAATGTAATCCATTTGTTAGTACTGTTTTTGTCATATATGTGACATATAGTCTAGCATCTTCGGCTTCTTTATCTTCACATATAATTTTATTTTCATTATAGAAAGTAGAAAATGCTTTTGAAACATCAATTAAATATCTTGAAATAACAGATGGTTCATTTTTGTTCATTGCATCTAATAATGTATCTTCAAAATTGTCAATTAATTTTAATAATTTTATAGTACTGTCATCTGTAATTTTGCTTAAATTCAAATTGTTTGAGTCAGGTAAATATCCTGCCTTTTCAAGTACACTTTTAGTTCTTACAGTCATATATTGGATATATGGTCCTGTTTCTCCATTAAAGTTTAGTGCTTCTTTTAGGTCAAATACTTGATTTTTAGTTCTAGATTCAGCTAAATCTTCAAATATAACTGCACCAATCCCAACCTGTTTTGCAACTAAATCTTTATTCTCTATGTCTCTATCTTGAATAATTTCTTTCGATTTAGAAATAGCTTCATCAAGTAAATCCTTAACTTTAACAAAATTACCTTTTCTAGATGACATTTTACCTTCTGGAAGTCTTATCATACCATAACTAACATGTTCTAACCCATCTGTATATTTTTTATCTAATCCTAAATATTTTGCTACTGCAAAAACTTGTTTAAAATGTAAACTTTGTTCTTCTCCAACAACATAAAGACATTTATCAAAATCATATGTTCTAGCTCTATAAAGTATTGCTGCTAAATCACGAGTGGCATATATTGATGAACCATTTGCCTTTTGGATTATGCAAGGAGTATTAATTCCTTGATCTTCTAAATTTACCACTTTTGCACCTTGAGACTCGACTAATTTACTTGATTTTTCAAGAATGTCTATTACTTCTTGCATTTTGTCTGAATAAAATGCTTCGCCTTTAATTGAATCAAACTTAACACCGAGTAAATCATATATTTTCTCAAATTCTTTAATACTTAGATCCTTAAATTTATTCCATAATTCTATGCAATATGGGTCACCATTTTCTAATTTTTTAAAAGTTTCTCTACATTCTTCTAATACTTTTTCATCCTCTTCACACAAAGCATTTATTCTTTTATAAATATCCGCTAATTTATCTATTGGGTCAGTAGAAAAATCATACTCTTTCCCCCATCTTTTATATCCTTCTATTAATTTTGCAAATTGAGTTCCATAATCTCCAAGGTGATTAATTCCAATTGTTTTGAATCCTAAAAATTCATATAATTTGTATAGAGCATTTCCTATTATGGTTGTTTTTAAATGTCCTATATGAAATGGTTTTGCAATGTTAGGTGAAGAATATTCCACAATAACTGTTCTTTCTTCTCCTATATTTGATTTACCATATTCTTCTTTTTGAATATCGAATTTTTGAATAGTTTCTTTTACTAGACTAATTTTAGATACATAGAAATTTAAAAATCCATTTACAACCGCTATTCGGGATATAATATTGTTGTCAATTTCTATTTTTTCTTTTATATTATTTGCAATGTTTACTGGTGATTGTTTTAA
This sequence comes from uncultured Clostridia bacterium, assembly GCA_944390305.1. Lineage (GTDB taxonomy): Bacteria > Bacillota > Clostridia > TANB77 > CAG-508 > CAG-793. Next base: position 1,613 of record CALXPX010000067.1, on the reverse strand, counting down.
CTCTTTTGCAAGCCTAAAACAAGGGAAAGCAAAGTCTCCATTTGCCTCTATCTTAGGAATTTCTATATATGATTTAATTTCATCTTTGTTTATATTTGTTGCTTTTGAAATAGCTTCTGCTATGTATGATTTAAAATCCATGTTAAACCTCGTTTCTTTTTTAGTTTTATCTCATTTTTTAATACTTTATCTTAAAATATCTTTATTTCTTCCAAAACTTTTCTTTTTAAAGAATTACTTTATATATTATACAGAATTTTAAATTAAATGTAAATACTTATACATTGTATCATATTTAATATGCTTTTTTAAACAGTAAATTAAAAAACTCCAATAGTTTATTTCTATTAGAGTTCTTTCGTCATTATTCCTACTGTGCATAGTCCAAAGGCTTTAGCTTTCAATGCTGCAGTACAAAGAAACATGAAATGAACATGTAACACGACTAGTATCATCATATCCATTACGGTAACCTGCCGAAGCATCAGGTCTAGATCCATTACCATAATAACATCCTCTACCTGTAATTGGTACATTTTCTTTAGAGCAAAACTCACTTGTTCTCTCCCAGCAGTTTCCTCCCATATCATATATATTGCTTACTGCTGTGGTTTGACCTGTTGGAACTAATGTTTGATTTGTTTTTGTTTGCACTTTGCCTTCAATATCCGTATATTCAAATGATATATCCCAAAAGTTTCCTTGTGGTGAGTATGTGCCATAATCTGGTATTTTTATTTGTATAAAGTTTATTGCTGTATCCCATGCATAACTACTTGTGATTTTAGTTGTTCCTTTATATCCTCTTGCACTTACCATTCCTTCTGCTAAATTGTTTGAATTATCGTATGTTATATAATTATATGGAGCTTGTCCTTTCTTTATTGATATTTCATTAGATTGATTATCTCCTTCTTCTCGCATTTTCTTTGCATCTGTAGATAGCTTATCTCCTGCCTCGAATCTTCCTATATAATATCCTCCATTTGCATTTACACTTGCTTCTTCATCTGTTGGTAATGTTTCTGAATAGTCACTATAGTTCCCATCTTGCTTTCCAAAATCAGTTCTTTGATATATTATTGTTTTGTCTCCCAAAGTTGTATGAATTGTTGCTCCTGATCCTGTTTTTGCTGGTATCCATACAAATTGATTTCCTACTCTATCTTCTATTACTATTCCATCTTCAACGGCCGTTGCTGAGTCTTCTGCTATTTTAAACTCTTCCGGTACTCTTATTTCGTTTTCTAAGTCATCTTTTATTGTGGTATCTTTTTCAAAAAAAGTTCCACTCTCTTTTGCTTTTTCTACTTCACTTTTTTCTGCATCATTATCTTCGTTCATGTATTTATCCATAAAATCTACTGCTTTATTCATTTCGTCTTGTTCATCCTTGCTTGCTATTTCATATCTATCTACTGCATTTTCTGCTCTTGTAAATATTCCATTACTTCCTGTTGTTAAACTTATTGCTACACTTGCTAATATTAGTAGCACTATTATGGTTACTACTAATGCTATTAGTGTTATTCCGCTTTACATTTCTTTTTACTTTTTTCATTTTGTTCATTCCTCCTTTTTCTTCTGATAACACTTATGTTATATCATAATCA
>CALXPX010000066.1 GCA_944390305.1 uncultured Clostridia bacterium | reverse complement strand
TAATTTTAGGTAGTTTGGACGCTAAAGACTATCTTTTTTGAACGTATAATTAAATACAAATAATATACGCAAATTTTGTGATGAAAAATTTGTAGAAAGAGAGGAAATTTAAATTTTATGGAAAAAAGCACAAAGGAAATGTCTACAAAAATAGTAGATAAAAAAGTAAATGAAAAAAAGAAAGGATATAAAAAGAATTATAGGAAAGAGATGAAAAACGAAAACAATTTAGAGAAAAAAGAATCTAAAATAATAGCTAGTAATTTTATAGATTTAGGATTAGAAGGAAATGATGAAAAACATCTGAAAAAAACATACCCTAAAAAAACTAATAAAAATAAATTGGATTTTGCATTTAAGAAAAGTAACTTAAAAATAATTGCATTAGGTGGTTTAGACGAAATTGGAAAAAATATAACTGTTTTTGAATATGAAGATGAGATTGTATTAGTTGACTGTGGATTAGAGTTCCCAGAAGACGATATGCTAGGTGTAGATCTAGTTATACCAGATGTGACATATTTAATAAAAAATAAGGAAAAAATAAAAGGTTTAGTTATAACGCACGGTCACGAAGACCATATTGGAGCTATTCCTTATGTGTTAAAACAAGTAAGTATGCCAATATATGCAACAAGACTTACAGCTAAATTGATAGAACATAAATTAGAAGAACATCATTTGAAAAATAGCGTAAAACTAAATGTTGTAAATCAAGGAGATACTGTTAATCTTGGAAAAATGCAAGTGGAATTTATAAGAAGTTCTCATAGTATACCAGATGCAGTAATGCTTGCAATTCATACACCAGCAGGAACAGTTATCCACACAGGTGACTTTAAAGTGGATTATACACCAATAGATGGACAAGAAATGGATTTAGGACGTCTTGCAGAAATTGGAAATAAAGGTGTTCTAGCACTTCTTTCAGATAGTACAAATTCAGAAAGAAAAGGATATACAATGTCTGAAAAATCTATTGGTCCAGTATTTGATAATTTATTTGAAGGATGTAAAAAAAGAATAGTAGTTGCAACATTTGCATCAAATGTTCATAGAGTACAACAAATAGTAAATTCAGCTGTTAAATTTGGAAGAAAAATAGCAGTTTCAGGAAGAAGTATGATAAATATGATAGAAGCTGCAAGAGAGCTAAATTATATAAATGCACCAGACGATTTATTTATTGATATAGATATGATAAAAAACTTTACTGATGAACAACTAGTTATAATGACAACAGGAAGTCAAGGCGAAACAATGTCAGCATTAACTAGAATGGCAAATGGGGAGCATAAAAAAGTAACCATTACAAGTAATGATTTAGTAATAATATCAGCAAATCCAATACCAGGAAATGAAAAATCTGTATCAAAAGTTATAGACCAATTAATGAAAATAGGCTCAGAAGTAGTGTATAGTACTTTAGCAGATGTTCACGTTTCTGGACATGCTTGCCAAGAAGAACAAAAATTAATAATGGCACTAGTAAGACCAAAGTACTTTATACCAGTACATGGAGAATATAGACAGTTAATGGCACATAGAGATACTGCAATAGAAATGGGTATATCAAAGGAAAATATATTCTTAACTAATAATGGAAAAGTATTAGAATTAAATGAAAACGAAGCCAAATTTACAGGTACAGTGCCATCAGGAAGAGTACTAGTAGATGGATTAGGTGTTGGAGATGTAGGAAATATAGTACTAAGAGATAGACAACATTTATCTCAAGATGGACTTATAGTAATAGTAATGACAATGGATAACCAAACAGGAGAAATAGTATCAGGACCAGATGTAATCTCTAGAGGGTTTGTTTATGTAAGAGAATCTGAAAACTTAATGGAAGATGTAAAATCATTTATAAGAGAAGAAATACAAGATTTAGAAAATAGACATGTAAGAGATTGGTCAACAATAAAATCAACATTAAAAGATGATTTAAGAGATTTCATATTTGATAGAACAAAAAGAAATCCAATGATACTACCAATCTTAATGGAAGTATAAAAATACTTAAATACCAAGCAATAAATGGCTTGGTATTTTAAATATATATTAGAATAGATATATGAAAAGCTTGAAATATATACAAAAATAGATTATAATAATTATTATGTAAAAAAGAGAGAAAATTTAAATATTGGAGGTTATTATGGATTATAAAGATTTGGCTAATGTTATTTATCCAGATGTAAAGCCAATTGAATATTATGAAGAAAAATATAGAGTAAGAGAATTACCACAAGGTGCAGAAGTAACTAGATTTGCACCTAGTCCTACTGGTTTTGTTCATATAGGAGGTCTTTATCAATGCATTATAGATAGAGCCCTTGCAAAACAAACAGGTGGTGTATTTATTCTTAGAATAGAAGATACAGACCAAAAAAGAAAAATTGAAAATGGGGTAGAGCAAATTATTAATGCCCTTGCTAAATTTGATTTTATTCCAGATGAAGGAATGATTTCTGAAAAAGAAGAAAAAGGAGAATATGGTCCATATAAACAAAGTGAAAGAAAAGATATTTATCATTCTTATGCCAAATATCTTATTGAGCAAGGTAAGGCTTATCCTTGTTTTGCAACTCCAGAAGAAATTGAGGAAATTAGAAAAAAGCAAGAAGCGGCAGGTTTAAGAACAGGATTTTATGGAGTATGGGCAAAATATAGAAATCTTCCTGTTGATGAGGCAATAAATAGGATTAAAAATGGTGAAAGTTTTGTTATTAGACTTCGTTCAAATGGTAGAGAGGATAGAAAAATAAAGGTTAAAGATAGTGTAAGAGGTCATATAGAATTTCCAGAAAATGATCAAGATGCTGTTTTAATTAAAGCAGATGGACTTCCTGTATATCATTTTGCACATGTTGTAGATGATCATTTAATGAAAACAACTATTGTTGTTCGTGGGGAAGAATGGATTTCGTCTACTCCTCTTCATGTAGAATTATTTAATGCTTTTGGATTTAAAGTGCCTAAATATGCTCAAGTACCTAATATATTAAAAGAAGAAGATGGAAAAAAGAGAAAAATAAGTAAAAGAAAAGATCCTGAAGCTGCTGTTGATTATTATCATGAAGAAGGAATTCCAAGCGATGCTGTTTGCGAGTATTTAATGAATATTATAAATTCTAGTTTTGAAGGATGGAGAAGAGCAAATCCAGACAAAGATATATCTGAATTTAAGCTAGAATTATCAAAAATGGGTGTTAGTGGAGCTGTTTTTGATATGGTAAAACTTTTAGACGTATCTAAAAATGTTATTGCGAAATACTCAGCTAAAGAAGTATATGATTTTGTAAATGCTTGGGCTAAGGAGTATGATAAAGAATTATTCGAAATGCTAAAAGATGAAGAATATGCATTAAAAGTATTTGGAATAGAAAGAGAAAATTCAAAAAAACCTAGAAAAGATCTTGCTAAATGGTCAGATGTAAAAAATAGTATTATATATATGTATGAAAGACCAAAAGAATATGATTTTGATAAGATTCCTCTAACTGATGCAAAGAAGGTTATAGAAGAATATCTAAATATATATGATTATAATGATGATAAACAAGTTTGGTTTAATAAAATTAAAGATGTAGCAGAAAAGTTGGGATATGCTAGAGAAGTAAAAGAATATAAACAAAATCCAGAAAAATGGCCAGGACATGTAGGAGATATTAGTACAGTTATAAGAGTTGCTTTAACTGGAAGAAGAAACACTCCAGATATGTATGAAATTATGCAAGTGTTAGGAAAAGAAGAAGTAGAAAATAGACTTAGAAAAATTATGTAGAAAGGAATAATAAAATGGAAAATTCTTTTTTAGATAGTTTAAAGGTAGATCCTAAACCAGAATCTATGGTAGAAGAATTCTTAAGAATAGCAGAAATTTTAAAAAAAGAAGGAATAGATATATCTAAGGTAAGACAAAAAACGGGAGGAAGAACTAATCCTAGATGGACTGTTTTAGGTGATATATCATTGGATAATGTAGATATGGAAATGTTATTTAATAAATATCCACAACTAAAAAGAAATTATCCTATAGGTAGTAAGATAAACGAAATTCATGGTGTTTTAAGAGGAAATAGTAAAGGATATAAAGTAAATCAAGAAGAAATGTTAAAACTTCAAGAAATATTCGAAAGAAAAAAATCTGCTAATAAAGAACTACTAGAAGTATTAAGAATTATAAAGGAAGATTTTAATTATAGAAATGAAGATATAAAAGATTTGGCATTGAGAAGTAAAGGAAAAGGTATAACATTAGGACAATTATATTATGATGCTATAATTTCTAGTAAGACTAGAGATAAGTTAAAAGATATGGGATATGAACATGATTTTCCTCTTGGACAGAGAATTATTAGAGCAAGAAGAATACTTGATGGAAAAGTAGCAGATAGTACCTTAAATGATCAAGAAAAACAAGAATTAAAAGGTTATATTGGTCTATCTAGAACATATAGTAGGGGTAATAGGTAAAGAATATGGAATATAATATTGGAGATATTGTTAGAACCAAGAAAACTCATCCTTGTGGAAATAAAGAATGGGAAATAACAAGGATAGGAGTAGACTTTAAACTTAAATGTTTAAAATGTGGAAGAGTAATAGTTCTTCCTAGAGAAAAAGCATTAAAAGCTATTACAAAGAAAATTGATAAAGAAAAATAAAATGTAAAAAAGCCTTTTATGGCTTTTTTATTTTGAAATCAAATCTTAAGATTCTATTAATTAGTCAGTTTTTATTGACATTATATAAGAGTGCATCATATAATATATTTAAGGGGAGAAGAGTAAATCGGAGTGATAGTAAAATGAAAAGAACATTAAAAACAATAAAAAATGCACTATCAGATAAAGAATTTTTAGAAATCATAGAAGAATTAATAAATAATAAAAAAGTGCGAGAAATGCAAAAATATAGACAGCATTATGATGTTACAACTTATGAACATTGCTTAAATGTATCATATGTAAGTTATAAAATAGCTAAATTTTTCAAATGGGATTATAAATCAGCTTCAAGAGCAGCAATGCTACATGATCTATTTTTATATGATTGGAGAAATAGTAAAAAAGAGCTTAATATTGAAGGATATCATGCATTTGTACATCCTAAAATTGCTTTGAAAAATGCATCAGAAGAGTTTAATTTAAATGATAGAGAAAAAGATATAATTTTAAAGCATATGTGGCCTGTAACAGTATCTTTACCTAAATATAAAGAAAGCTACCTTATTACATTTATAGATAAATATAGTGCGATACAAGAGTCTTTAAATTATTATGAAACTTATCTTCAATCAAAAAAAGTATACAGATATGCGTATATTTTCTTATGTTTAATATTTTTAGGAAAAATTATATAAAAAGACTAACTATTAATTGTCAATAGAATTATTAAAAATTTTTTTAATAATTTTAATAGATAAAAATTTGCATGACTAATAACAGTTTTAAGTTCAAATTTTAAAACTGTTAAATAATGGCGAAATGTACTTTGAAAATTTCATATTGTTAGCTTAAATTAAATGGTATATTATCAGTTAGAATTTTAAATATAACTCTAACTAATTTATTGCAAACATGACATAAAGCAACTCTATGACTCTTACCTTGAGCACGCTTTTTTAGATAATATTTGCTAAAAGTCTCATTATTGTATATAATAAGAAAAGCAACTCTATAGATTGCATAGCGAAGGTAAGTGGAGCCACGTTTAGAAATTTTCATGTGTTCGGCTTGAAAATTCCCAGATTGTTTAACAACTGGATCTAAACCAGCAAATGCTAGCAATTTAGAAGGGTTGCTAAATCTTTTTATGTCATCAATTTCACTAATAATCATAGAACCTAAAGTATAACTAACACCAGGTATTGTGAGAATTGGAGAATCAATAATTTGCATAAGAGTCATAATGCTAAAGTCAATATCACTAATTTGCTTTTTGTATAGACGAAGTTGTTTAATAAGACATTGTATTTGTAATTCAACTGAAGGATTATCCAATCCAATACTATCTTTTGCTAAATTCTTTAGTTGCAATGCTTTTTCATGATTGTATCTACCATGAGAATTATTGTAAAGCAAATTAGTTAAGCCATCGATTCTAGCTAAACGAATAGATTTAGCAGAAGAGTATTTTTCTAGTAAGGCATAAGATACATTTAAATGCAAATTGCCATTAAAAAAGTGTACTAGTTCAGGAAATACAATATCAAGGCAAGCAGTTAATTGAGTCTTAATCCTAGTTTGCTGTTGTACCATTTCTAGTCTAAACCTAGAAAGACGTCTAAGCTTAATCATATCAATATTTTTAGAAGAGACTAGAGAATATTTTTTAAGAATTAAGCATTGTACAATCAGCATAGTATCAATCTTGTCAGTTTTAGTTTTTCTAATATTAGAATCACGAAGGGAATCAGTTTGAATAGGATTGATTACCGCAATTTTGTAATTACGTTCGAACAAAAACTGAATTAGATTATCTGCATAATGTCCAGTAGATTCTAAACCAATTAAACAATCATGAAAATTCTCAATTTCTTCAACTAATTTCATAAAACCTTTACGAGAATTTTCAAAAGGAAAAGGTTTTACAATAACTTTACCATCTGAGCTAACAACAGACGCAAAGTGTTTAAATTTGGCAATATCAATGCCAATGTAAACCATAGTGTTTACCTCCTGTAATAAAATTTATCAACAACTGTGACAACACCCAACTAGTTTTATTACTTG
>CALXPX010000065.1 GCA_944390305.1 uncultured Clostridia bacterium | reverse complement strand
CTGAGATAAAAGTATCTTCTGTTTCTCCTGATCTATGAGATATTATTGTTTTATAACCATTCCTTTTTGCTAGTCTTATTGTCTCTAGTGTTTCTGTAAGAGTTCCTATTTGATTTGGTTTTATTAAAATTGCATTTGCTACTTCTTCTTTTACGCCTTTATTTAGTCTTTCAGGATTTGTAACAAAAAGATCATCTCCTACTAATTGTACCTTATTTCCTATTTTTTTAGTTAATTCTTTCCATGCTTTCCAATCTTCTTCTGCTAAACCATCTTCTACTGAATATATAGGATATTTATTTACTAAGTCTATTATATAATCTATCATTTCTGCTTTTGTTTTGTATTCATCTGTTTTCCAGAAATAATAGCCTTCTTTATTTATTTTTTTAGCAGCTAAATGCATTTCTGTACTTGCCATATCTAAAGCGATTTCAAAATCTTTCTTTTCTTTATATCCCGCTTCATTTATTGCTTCTAATAATATTTCTATTGCTTCTTCATCATTATTTAAATTTGGTGCAAAACCACCTTCATCTCCAACAGAAGTAGTTAGATTCTTCTTTTTTAAAATTTCTTTTAGCACTTTATATACTTCTACTCCCATTTGCATTATTTCTTTAAAGTTTCTTGCTCCTACTGGGACTATCATAAATTCTTGTATATTTAAATTATTGTTTGCATGTCTTCCACCATTTAATACATTCATCATAGGCATTGGCATTATTTTTCCATTAATTCCACCTATATATTTGTATAATGGTAAATGTAAGCTGTTAGCTGCTGCTCTTGCTACTGCTAATGACACTCCAAGTATACTATTTGCCCCTAACTTTGATTTATTAACAGTTCCATCTAAATCTATCATTTTTTCATCTATTTCTAATTGATTATATACATTAGTTCCTATTAATACTTTTGATATTTTTTTGTTAACATTTTCAACAGCTTTTTGTACACTTAGTCCATTATATGTTTGCATGTCTCCATCTCTTAATTCTACAGCTTCAAAACTTCCTGTTGATGCTCCTGAAGGAACTGATGCTATTCCTTCTATTCCGTTTTCAAGTCTAACACATACTTCTACTGTAGGGTTTCCTCTTGAATCAAAAACTTGCATAGCTTTTATGCTTTCAATATTATCTCTTTTCATTTTTTATCCTCCTAAAAAGTTCTTTATGAGATTATTGACATTTATAAGTTTTATATTCAAAATTTATAAATTATTTTTCTATTTGAACATTTATTCTCCCGCTTTTAGTATTTCCCAAAATTTTATCTATTTTAAATCTTCCTTTTCCTCTTATTGTTATGTAATCTCCTTCTTTTATTATTTTTGAAGCTCTTAGTTCTTCTTTAAAATTAACAAAAATTCTTTCTTCTCTTAGGTATTTATTTGCATCATTTCTAGAACATTTGGCAAGCTCTCCTACTATGCAGTCTAATCTCATAGATGGAATATTTATTTTTACATATTCTTTTTCTTTTTTAATATATATAAGTTCATTAATTTCTTTTATATTTATTTTTGCCTTCTGAAATCTAGTTAATCCAAGTAAATTTAGCTCTATATAATTAGATATTTCTTTTTTTACTATAATATCTGCACCATCATCTCTAACTAGGATATCTCCTATTTTTTCTCTTTTAATTCCAAGCTTCATAAGCCCACCTAAATAATTTCTATGCTCATATTTATTTTTTAGTTCATTTGGTAAGGTTACATTTATTACATTTAAATATTGTTTTAAAATTTTTTCTTTAATATAATCTTCATCAATATTTTCTGGATATATTATAGCTATCTTTCTTTCTGCATCTTTATATCCACCTAGTAGATTATATCCATGATATTTTCTTTTACCTACAGTTTCTTTTACTATTTCTTGCTCTCTTAAATCTAAAAAGTCAGTTTCTTCAAATCTGTTTTTATTCTCTACAAATTTAATTTTATCTAATATTTTAGCAATTAAGATTTTATCTTCACTTTTTTGTTCTTTTGATAATTCTATTTCTTTATTCATAATTTTCCCCATTATTATGTTAATATTGTACTTTATTTTTATTTAAAAATCAATTCTTTTACTTATTTCTATTGCATTTGCTATTCTTTTGTGCTATATTTATTAAGTATTAATATTGGGGTATCGCCAAGCGGTAAGGCATCGGACTCTGACTCCGACATTCCTAAGTTCGAATCTTAGTACCCCAACCAATTACATATATATTTAATATGTTATTATAACTGTAATACTTTGCTATTGCAGTTATTTTTTTATTAATAAAGCACAAGGCGAGAGAAACATCCCTCGCCACGCTTTTACAGTTATCTCTTGCACTTACTATGAATTGGACCTTCTTTTGTGAGTTCAAAGTCCCACTCTAAAATTTCTTTTATAGAGAATCCTTTGCCACAAATAGGGCATTCATAATTTCTTAGTGAACTTTCAAGCTGGATACATCTCATCATCTTATATTCCTTTTTCCAGAACTCAAAGTCCTTTACTTCATCTGTAAATGTATCAGAAAAATTTTCTACCTCTTCTAGATGCAGAAATTGGCCATTTGGTACTAATACATATTTATCCCAAATGACTAGTTCTTTTCCATTTGGTACCCAGTAGATTCCGTCTTTGTTATGAACATGCTTTTTTACGTTAATTGCTAGAGTCTTTAAGCTATGTTCTTTTAAAAACTCTTTTACTTCTGATTCTGTAGTGCAAATTTGCCAATCAGGCTCTTCTTCTTCATACTCAACTAAGAGTTCAGGACCATTAAATTCAGAATTTTGGAAATAATATTCCAATGTTTCTCCTGATAGAATTGGCATCCCAATTGCGGAAAAAGATGTAGGAACAATTTCTTCATCATCTTTTATGATTTTTATTGTACCCGCTTTTGGAACTCTTTTAAGTGTTATAAGACCTATCCTTTCTTCTCCATCTTTAAAAGTTTCTACCCGATGAAATTCACTTTTTAACATGCAAACTCCTCCTTACTGTAAAAATTTTTAGCACAAAAGTACTAAATAAAATGGAATTTTGCATACATAATATTATACATCATTTCACATAAAAAATCAAATCAAGCACGAACTAACTTTTATATTGTTCGTGCTTAATTTGATTTATTCAGTTCTTAGTGCCTTTACGGGGTCTTTTTTACTTGCCATTTTAGCTGGTATTAATCCTGCTATTATTGTTAAAAACATACTTATTAATACTAATATTATTCCCGCTTGCCAAGGCAAATATGCTTCTACATTTACTCCAGTTACAGATTTTATTATGCTGTTAATTGGTATTGTAAGTAAAATTGTTACACCTATTCCAATTAAACCAGATACTAAACCAGTAATAAATGTTTCTGCATTGAATACTCTTGAAATATCTCTTTTAGATGCTCCTATTGCCCTTAAGATTCCTATTTCTTTTGTTCTTTCTAATACAGAAATATATGTTATTATTCCTATCATAATTGATGAAACAACTAATGATATAGCTACAAATGCAATTAGTACATAGCTTATTGTATCTACTATGGTTGATACTGAACTCATCATTATTCCTACTGTATCTGTATAATTTATTTTATCATTTTCATTTTCCTGATTATTATTATATTCCGTTATACTATTAGATATTGCTTCTTTTGCTTCAAAATCTTTTGGATATATATTTATTGTATTTGGAGAATTTAGATCAATAATGCCTAGTTTTTCTAAATTTTTTTCATAATCGGCTTCACTGTTTTCTGCATATGCAGTCATAAGCTTACTTAAATCTTCTGCATTCATTGATGCTAAAGCCATTTTTTGCTCCATATTTAAACTATCTAGACTAAAATCTTCTTTTTCTCCTTCTTTTGGAAATTCCAGACCTGTAAAGACATTTATATCTGGATTTTCCTTCTGCTCTTTTACTATTTCCGTTTCATTTGCTTTATTTGCTACATGTTCTGTTAGAGCTTTTGTATATCCTATTCCTCCTTGTGTGTTACTACTTACACTTTCTTCTTTTTGTTTTATTATTCCTACTACCTTTAATTCTTCTGCATTTTCTAGTTTTTCTTTTAAATATTCTTCATTTTCACTTTTATCTACCCATGCTCCATTTTCTTTATTATATAAGTCTGCATTTAGTAATAGTTTAAAAGATAAATTTAGTAAATCATCATAATTATATGCACTTTCTTCTGATTCTTCTATTTCTTCTCCATTTTGTATTTTTTTCATTTTATCTTTTAATTCATCTTGATCTTTTAGACCTAGTGAATATAAAGTATAGTCACTTATTTCATTATTTTTATCTGTTATGATAACTACTTCATTATAATTTTCTGGCCATTTTCCTTTTAATAATTCATACTGCATATCTAACATTTCTTGGTTTTCAAAAAGTTCATTAAATACATTTACATCACTCATCATCATTGATGATGAACCTGTCATTTGGCTACTTGCTTCTACCATACTTTCCATTCCAATAGTATCCATTACTTGACTTGGGTTTACCTTTATAACACCTTCAGATGTATCTGATTTATATATATTTAAATCTAGATTATATCCATATTTAATAGCATTTGCATAAGGTTTTATTTTATCAGTATTTTCTATATATTCTTTAAATTTAGCTAGATTATTAGTTTTTACTTCACTTGACATTGCATGTAACATTGAATCCATTATATTTCTTGAATATATTTTATTTTCTTCTTTGCTTTGGTCTTGATTTTCTTTTTCTGTGTCCATAAGGCTTGTCATCATACCACCTAAATCAATTGTTGATTCTTGCAATGTTACTGGATATGAAGCTAACGTATCTTCTTCTATACTTGATATATAATTTTGTACACCAGCAGAAAGTGATAATATTAGTGCAATTCCTATAATACCTATACTTCCTGCAAAAGCTGTAAGTATTGTCCTTCCTTTTTTGGTCATTAAATTATTTAAGCTTAATCCAAGTGCTGTTAAAAAACTCATTGATGGCTTTTTCTTTTTATCTTTTTCTTTTTTATTTTCTTCTACTCCATCATATGGATTACTATCATCTGTTATATTTCCATCTAATATTTTTATTGTTCTTGTGGCATATTTTTCTGCTAAATCTGGATTATGTGTTACCATTATTATTAAATGTTCTTTAGATATTTCTTTTAGTATATCCATTACTTGAATACTAGTTTTTGTATCTAATGCTCCTGTTGGTTCATCAGCAAGAATTATATCTGGATTATTTACTATTGCTCTTGCTATTGCGACTCTTTGCATTTGCCCACCAGATAATTCATTTGGTTTTTTATGTATTTTATCCTTAAGACCTACTTTTTCTAAGGCTTCTATAGCCCTTCTTTTTCTTTCTTTTTTTGATACACCAGATATGGTAAGTGCAAGTTCTACATTTGATAATATACTTTGATGTGGTATTAAATTATAACTTTGGAATACAAATCCTATACTATGATTTCTATAGGTATCCCAATCTTTATCTTTAAATTCTTTTGTGGATTTTCCATTAATTATTAGATCTCCACTTGTATAGTGATCTAATCCTCCTATTATATTTAACAAAGTTGTTTTTCCACATCCACTTTGTCCTAAAATGGCTACAAATTCATTTTCTCTGAATTTTATACTTATCCCTTTTAATGCCTTAACCGTTTCATTTGATGTAATATAATCTTTCTTAATATCTTTTAATTCTAACATACTAATCTCCATTTTATTATTTATATATACAATTAATTATTAATAATAGTATACATATGTGTACTATATTATACTTATTTGTGAAAATTTAGTAAACTTTATATTCCTTTAAAATCAAATTTAGGAACATATTTTTCTTCATGTTTTCCTAAATCTTGCATATATCCATTTTCTAGTCCTATAGTATATAAATATTTTTCTACTTCTTTATATTCTTTTATTGTTATTTTTCTGTTTAATTTTTCAATATTCTTTGCTTTAAATGTAGGAAAATATTGAGCCATAATACTTACATATATATCTTTTGGCATATTTTCTTTTATCCATTTTAATATTTTTTTTGTATTTAAAATGTAATTTGGAAGTATTAAATGCCTTATAATTACTCCTTTTTTTATTATTCCATGTTCATCAAATTTAGGTGCTCCTACTTGTCTATACATTTCTTTTATAGCCTTTGTTGCAATTTCAAAATAATTTGGAGCAGATGAATATTTTATAGAAAGTTCATTTGAGCAATATTTTAAGTCTGGTAAATATACATCTATATATCCTTCTAAAAGTTTTAAAGTTTCTACATTTTCATACCCATTTGAATTATATATAATTGGTATATTTAGTCCATTTTTCCTTGCTAATTTTATTGCCTCTATTATTTGAGGTATATACATTGTTGGAGTAATTAAATTTATGTTATTTGCTTTTCTTTCTTGTTCTTCAAGAAAAATTTCTGATAGTCTTTTAGTTGATATTTCTTTTCCTTTTCCTAAATTACTTATTTCATAATTTTGACAAAATACACATCTTAAATTACAATTGCTAAAAAATATAGTCCCAGAAGATTTTGTATTTTTACCTCTGCCACTAATACAAGGCTCTTCAAAATCATGAAAAGATACTAATGCAATTTTTATTCTATCTCCTGCATTACAAAAACCTTTTTCTCTTTTTTCTCTATTTACTTTACATTTTCTTGGACAAATTTCACATTTTTCTAACATAATAAAAATATTATAGCACATTTTTATAATTTGTGATATAATATTTTTGTTTTTT
>CALXPX010000064.1 GCA_944390305.1 uncultured Clostridia bacterium | reverse complement strand
AGATATTTTAAATAAAAAAATGGCAGAATATGCATATGCAGTAGTAAAAGATAAAAGTCAATTTCATATAAGTCTTATTTGTGATGTATCGCCTAATTGCGATTGTCATGCAGAAAATGATGCACCAATTGTCCCTAACATAGGAATGCTTGCATCATTCGATATGGTAGCTTTGGATAAAGCATGTGCAGATTTAGTAAATAATCAAAAGCCATTTGAAAATAGTGCTTTAGGAGAGAAAATAAAAAAACATATAGATGAAAAAGATAATTTCCATATTAATCATCCAGAAACTAACTGGGAAAGCCAAATAGAACATGGAGAAAAAATAGGATTAGGAACATCTAATTATGAACTAATAAAAATAATATAGATTTGGAGAAACAAATGCAAAAGGTAAAGAATATTAATAAGAAGGAATTAAAACTATTTTTAATAATACTAATTTTAGCAAGTTTTCTATGTCTTGGATTTTTAATTCCACATAAAATTACAGATTCATATTGGAATATAGAAGAAGGGTACGATGCATATAAAATAACGCCTTTAAAAGATGGAAGACTCATCCATTACATAATATTGTCAATAGTATCAAATCTAAAAATTCCAATGGAAACTTGGCTCATAATATCACAATATATAAGCTTAATTTTATATTCAATTTCAATATTAAACGTATATAAAGTAGTAATAGATATAATTGACAAAAAAATAAAAAAAGATGTAATAACAAAAAATATAAATTATAAAGCAGTAAAGATAATCACGCTTTTATCCTCTCTTTTAATAATTTTAAATCCTATGACTGTAGAATGTTTTGCATATGTAGAGAATATCATAATGTCATTATCTATACTTATAATAACATATGCGTCAAAAATCTTTTTTGAAAATAAAAAAAATTCATATAAAAAAACTCTTATATTAATGTTACTTGCTTCACTTTGTTATCAAGGAACATTAAATATGTGGATATTGCTAAGTATGTTATTTTTTATACTAAATGATGGAAATAAAAAGCTGAAAGATTGGATAAGATATTTAGTAAAGATAGCTTCCATAACATTTATATTATTAATATTTATGGTATGCACATTAAAATGCATAGAACTTTTTACTCATCAAGAACAAGAAAGAATAGCCAGTTCAAAATTAGATATTGGTAAAACAATTTATCTAATAATTATACAATGTGTAAGGAGTATCACAATAGATACATTTGGATTATTTCCTAAATATTTTATATGCTATATAATCATAATAGCAATTGTTTTATTATACATATTTTCAAGTAAAGATGCAAAAAGTCCTATTTTTAAATACCTATTTTTTATATTTATAGTATTATTATCTTGTATTTTGCCAATATTTTTACAAAAAGTGCCGGCAATATCAGCAAGAATTTCAGTGTCAATAGGTGGAATAATAGGATCATCAATCATATATATATTATATAATGCATTAAATAATAAAACTAATAAAATAAGTTATATTTTATTAGCTATAGCTATAATATATTTTTTGGTTAATATAATTGACTATTATAAATTAGCTATAATGAATCAAATAACTCTAAAAGAAGAAAAAAATTACTGTGAAAAAATTAATGAATATATCTTAGACTATGAAAAGAATTCTAAGTACATAGTAACAAATGTAGCATTCACAAAAGATATAAAGGTAGAAAATACATATAAAAATTTACCTGCTAATACATTTACACATAAAGCAGTATTAGCAAATTATTCAAACATACATTGCCTAAATTATTATACAAAAAGAAATTTAAATAAGGTAGAAATGAGATCAGAAATATATGAACAATACTTTAAAGGGAAAAACTGGGATGAATTTAATGAAGAACAAATAAAATTTGATAAAGACACCATGTATATTTGCCTATATTAATAAGATAATTAATTCATAATAAAGAGATATTATTACTAAAATAATATCTCTTTTTAAATAGTATAAAAATAAAAAATTAACAATTATATAATAAAAATGTTGAATAATTAAACACTTTCTGATATTATACTAATTAAATAAAGGAAAAATAGTTTTTTATTAAAAAAATTGTTATAAAATGAATTAAATTTATGAAAAATAAAATAATAAAAATAGTAATAATTATTAAGATAGTAATAATATGCACAATTATTTTATAAATTATTATTCACTTTGTAATTATTGATTGGTTATTAAGATTATTATCATTATATAATCCTTACAAAATAGAAATGTATAGGAAAAAATATGAAATATAGATGCATACATTAATAAATAAAAAAGGAGAAAATTTAATGGAAAAAGTTTTACTAATTGATGGAAACAGTATTATGAATAGAGCATTTTATGGGATAATGGGAAATAAAATGCTAACTACTAAAGATGGAAAATATACAAATGCCATTTATGGTTTTTTATCTATTATGTTTAAAAATATAGAAGAAGTAGAACCAACATATATGCTAATAGCATTTGATTCTAAAACAGCAGCAGATACTAGAAAAAAAATGTATGATGGATATAAAAAACATAGACACAGCATGCCAAGTGAACTTGCACAGCAAATGCCAATAATAAAAGAAATATTAGAGGCAATGAATATAAAAATAATGGAACTTGCAGATTATGAAGGAGATGACATCTTGGGAACATTTGCTAAAAAATTTGCCAAAGATGGAAAAGAAGTATTTATTTTATCTGGAGATAGAGACTTATTTCAATTAATAGAAAATAATATAACAGTAAGAATTCCAAGAACAAAGATGGGAAAAACTGAAACAGAAATATATACAAAAGAAAAAGTTGAAGAAGAATATGGATTAGAGCCTAAAGATTTAATAGAGGTAAAAGCATTAATGGGAGATTCTTCTGACGAAATACCAGGAGTTCCTAATGTAGGTCCAAAAACAGGAACTAGTCTTATAAAACAGTTCAAAACAATAGATAATTTATATAAAGCATTAGAAGAAGAAACAGTAGATTTAACATCAAAATTAAAAGATACATTAATAAAAAATAAAGATCTAGCAGAACTTTCAAGAATGCTAGGAACTATTAATATTAATGTCCCTATAGATACAAATTTAGAAGACACGAAGATTGTAGAGTGGGATAGAGAAAAAGTTGCAGAAATTTTTAAGAAACTTAATTTTAATAGATTTATAGAAAGATTTAACTTAAATAAAGAAATTGAAGCCAAAAAAGAGAAAATAAAGATAAATGTAAAAGAAGAAAATATAGATAATATAGAAAATATTCAAATAAAAGATAAGTTTATATTTTATTTAGAAACTAATTTGTCAAATGATGAAACCAGAATAATAAAAAAGGACATTCTTGGTATAGGAATATATGAAAATAGAGAAAATATAATTTATATAAAATTAAATAATAAAGAAGATATTTTTAAACTAAAAAAAATATTTGAAAATGAAAAAATAAAAAAAATAGGGTACAATATAAAAGAAGATTTTGTCCTTTTAAAAGAATATGGCATTAATTTAGAAGGAATAGAATATGATGCAGAAGTTGCAGCATATATATTAAATCCAACAAATATTAAGCATAACATAAAAGAAATTTCTGCACAATATTTAAGTATAGATTTAGATGACTTAATACCAAAAAAAGAAGAAATGCAATTAAATATGTTTGAACAAATAAAAGAAATTTCAAATAAAGATGAAATAGGTGCGTATGTTTATGCCCTAAATGAATTATATAATATAACAATAAAAGAAATGGATAAGGAAGGGTCAAAAAATTTATTTGATAATATAGAAATGCCACTTGTAAGAGTTTTAGGCGAAATGCAATATAATGGAATAACTGTAGAAAAAGAAAAACTAGAAGAGTTTGGAAAAGATTTAAAGAAAAGACTAAATAATTTAGTAAAAGAAATATATAGCTTAGCTGGAGAAGAGTTCAATGTAAATTCTACTCAACAATTGGGAAAAGTTTTATTTGAAAAATTAAAATTAACAGAGCCTAAGAAAAATAAAAAAGGATATGCAACAGATGTAGAAACTTTGGAAGGTTTAAAACATGAACACCCTATAATAGAAAAAGTCTTAGAATATAGAAGCTTAATAAAATTAAGTTCAACATATGTAGAAGGTCTTATACCTTATATAAATAAGAAGGATAGTAAAATACATGCAGTATTTAATCAAACTATAACTGCAACAGGAAGAATAAGTTGCACAGATCCTAACCTTCAAAACTTACCAAGTCATGAAGGTGAAGGAAAGAATATAAAAAAAGCGTTTAAAGCAAAAGAAGGATATGTTTTTGTAGATGCAGATTATTCACAAATAGAATTAAGAGTACTTGCTCATATAGCAAAAGATGAAAATATGATTAAGGCTTTTCAAAATGACGAAGATATTCATAAAGAGGTAGCATCAAAAGTATTTGGAGTAGCAATGAGCAAAGTTACCAAAGAGCAAAGATCAAGAGCAAAAGCTGTTAATTTTGGAATAATTTATGGTATTACAGCATTTGGATTATCTCAACAGCTAAAAATAGACAGAAAACAATCACAAAAATATATAGATAATTATTTAAAAAAATATAGTGGAATAAAAAATTTCATGGATGAGATAATAAAAAAAGCAGAAGAAAATGGTTATGTAGAGACCATATTTGGCAGAAGAAGATATGTTCCAGAATTAAAATCAAATAATTATATGGTTAGACAATTTGGTTCAAGAGTTGCCATGAATACACCAATACAAGGAACAGCAGCAGATATTATGAAAATAGCAATGAATAATACATATGATAACTTAAAAAATTTAGATGCAAAAATAATTCTGCAAGTACATGATGAACTAATTATAGAAGTAAAGGAAGAAGAAAAAGAAAAGGCAAAAGAAATTTTAAAGGAAAGTATGGAAAATGCGGCAAAGTTAGATGTACCTTTAAAAGTAGAAATATCTGAAGCAAAGACTTGGTATGAAGCAAAATAACAAGGAGAAAACCGGTGCGAAAAATAATATTAATTCTTATAATTATTATAATTTCATTAACTTTAATATTGTTAAACATAGATAATATATTAAAAATAACATATAGACAAGATTATTCAGAATATGTTGAAAAATATGCAAAAGAAAATAATATAGATCCACTTTTAATATATGCTATTATAAAAGCAGAAAGTAATTTTGATGATGAAGCACTTTCAAATAAAGGTGCAATGGGACTTATGCAATTAATGGATGAGACTGCAAAAGAGGTAGCTACAAATGAAATGATGGATTATGAAAGTGAGGAAACATTATATGATCCTGAAAAAAATATACAAATAGGAGTTAAATATTATGCTGATTTAAAAGAAATATTTGGTAATGACATGGTTGCACTTGCAGCATATAATGCAGGCATGGGAACTGTAAGTCGGTTGGATAGAACAAGGAATTATAAAAGAAGATGGCAGCGATATAGAGAATATACCATATAAAGATACAAACATGTATGTAAGAAAAATATTAAAAGATTATCAAATTTACCAAAGAATATATTTGTAAAAATAATAAATAAATATATTGTTAAAAAACAAATAATGTAGTATATTAAGTAAAAAAGGAGGAAAGAAATGTCAATTTTAGTAACAGGAGGAGCAGGATATATAGGCTCACATACAGTTGTAGAACTATTAAATGAAGGTGAAAAGGTAATTATTGTAGATAATTTTGTAAACAGTAAACCAGAAGCATTAAAAGCAATAAAAACAATTACTGGAAAAGATTTTGAATTTTATGAAGTAGATCTACGAGACAAAGAAGAGCTAAATAATGTTTTTGAAGAAAATAAAGATATTACTGCAGTAATACACTTTGCAGGGCTAAAAGCAGTAGGAGAATCTGTAAAAAAACCAATAGAATATTATGATAATAATATAGGTGGAACACTTGTATTATTAGAAGTTATGAGAAAACACAATGTAAAAAAGATGATTTTTAGTTCATCTGCAACAGTATATGGAGATCCAAAAGAAGTTCCAATAAAAGAAGATTTTCCACTTTCTGCAACAAATCCATATGGTCAAACAAAATTAATGATAGAACAGATTTTAAAAGATGTATATGTATCAGATAATACTTGGAGCACCATACTTCTTAGATATTTTAATCCAATAGGAGCACATGAAAGTGGTCTTATTGGTGAAAGTCCAAATGGAATACCAAATAATTTAATGCCATATATAAATCAGGTAGCACTTGGAAAATTAGATCATTTAAACGTATTTGGAAATGATTATGAAACACCAGATGGAACAGGAGTTAGAGATTACATACATGTTGTTGATTTAGCAAAAGGACATTTAAAAGCTTTAAAAAGAGCAGATAAAATGACAGGTGTAGAAGCATATAATTTAGGTACAGGAAAAGGTTATTCAGTTTTAGAAATTGTTAAAAACTTTGAAAAAGCAACAGGACAAAAAGTAAAATATGAAATAACAGCTAGAAGACCAGGAGATATCGCAGAATGTTATGCAGATCCATCAAAAGCAGAAAAAATGCTTGATTGGAAAGCAGAAAAAGACTTAGAACAAATGTGCAAAGATTCATGGAATTTTACAAAAAATCAAAAATAATAAAAAAATTTGTAAAAATTAGTAATTATCCTATCTTGAATAAAAAAAATAATATTGCATAAAATAAGTTATGTAAAGCTTAAAGATAGGAGTGAAAGATATGAAAATAATTGACAGAATAGCTTTAGTTTTAGTCATAATTGGCGCAATCAACTGGGGATTAATTGGATTATTTGGGTTTAACCTAGTTGATAGTATCTTTGGCACAATGAGTATGGTAAGTAGAA
>CALXPX010000063.1 GCA_944390305.1 uncultured Clostridia bacterium | reverse complement strand
ATGATGGGAGTTGTAGGAAGATTAGGT
Source organism: uncultured Clostridia bacterium (assembly GCA_944390305.1). Classification (GTDB taxonomy): domain Bacteria; phylum Bacillota; class Clostridia; order TANB77; family CAG-508; genus CAG-793. The sequence continues at coordinate 6,884 of CALXPX010000063.1, read as the reverse complement.
AAAGTATTAGGACCAAAAGGATTAATGCCAAACCCTAAATCAGGAACAGTAACAATGGATGTTACAAAAGCTATAAATGAAATCAAATCAGGAAAAGTTGAATATAGATTAGATAAAAATAATATTATTCACTTAGGATTTGGAAAAGTTTCATTTGGAGCAGAAAAGCTATTAGAAAACTATGATGTAATTATAGCTGCAATTATAAAGGCTAAACCAGCTGCAGCAAAAGGACAATACATTAAGAGTGTATCAATAGCTCCAACAATGGGACCTGGTTTGTATATAGACCAAAAATAATTTATAGTAGCCATAGACAGTAGGCAAAAATTGTAAGTCCTACCGAGGTTAATAAGGAGATAAAATCAACCTGTATTAGCCTCTTATATGGCTATATAGGTTGATTTTTGCAAAAGCAAAATAAATTTTTAGGAGGTGAATATTAAATGGCAAACAAAGATGTTATTGCAATGAAGGAAGCAAAAGTTAATGAATTAGCAGATAGCATTAAAAATTCAAAATTAGTTCTTCTAGTAGATTATAGAGGAATAACTGTTGCTGACGATACAAAATTAAGAAAAGATTTAAGAGAAGCTAATGGTCAAATAAAAGTTATAAAAAATAACATAATAAAAAGAGCATTAGATGCTAATAAAGAATCTGGACTAGATGATGTATTAGAAGGACCAACAGCAATTGTATCTTCTACAGAAGAATATTTGCAACCTTTAAAAGCAGTTTACAAATTTACAAAAGATCATGAAAATTACAAAATTAAAGGTGGAATAATAGAAGGTGAAATAAAATCTGTAGAAGAAATTTTAACTCTAGCAAAACTTCCATCAAGAGAAGAATTACTTGCAAAGCTTGCAGGAAGTTTACTTGGAACTATTTCAAAACTTGCTGTTGCGCTTGATCAAGTAAAGACAAAAAAAGAAGCTGAAGGAGATATACCTAAAGCAGAAGTTACAGCTGAAGTAAAAGCAGATTAAGGATATATAATATCAAATTAAATTAAAAAATAAAAATGAAAGTGAAATAGAATTTCACAAAAATATTAAGGAGGAAATTAAAATGGCAAAAGTTGATGAATTATTAGAATCAATTGACAGCTTAACAGTAGTAGAGTTAGCTGATTTAGTAAAGAAAATTGAAGAAAAATATGGTGTTTCTGCAGCAGCAGTTGCAGCACCAGCAGCAGGAGCAGCAGGAGCAGCTGCAGAAGAAAAGAGTGCTTTCAATGTAGTACTTAAAGATGTAGGAGCAAATAAAATCCAAGTTATAAAAGTTGTTAGAGACGCAACAGGATTAGGATTAAAAGAAGCTAAAGATTTAGTTGATGGAGCTCCAAAAACAATAAAAGAAAATGTAGCTAAAGCAGAAGCAGAAGAAATGAAAGCAAAATTCGCAGAAGCTGGAGCAACAGTTGAATTACAATAATTTAATTTAATATTCACAAAAATGGCCTAAGTTTTATCTTAGGTCATTTATATTTTGTTTTAAGAAAAACTGACCAATTATTCTTGACTTTAGTAGATATAAGTTATATTATTAATGCATATTAATTATTATGGGGGAAAAACATCATGAAGATTTTATTAGATGCAATGGGAGGAGATAATGCACCAGATGCAAATATAAAAGGTGCTATAAGCGCGATAAATGAAGTAACAGCAGAAGTTGTATTAGTAGGGAATAAAGATATCATTAGTAAAAAAATACGTGAATTTTATGGAAAAGATATAAATGAAATTTCTCCAAGGTTATCTATATATAATGCTACGGAAACAATAGAAATGGAAGATATGCCAACTCAAGCAATAAAAACTAAAAAAGATTCATCAATGGTCGTTGGATTTAATTTATTGAAATCAGGATATGGCGATGTATTTATTTCTGCTGGGAATTCGGGAGCATTACTTACTGGAGCTACTTTGCTAGTTGGAAGAATAAAAGGAGTAGACAGACCAGCACTAGCTGGGATTTTACCTGCATATCACGGAAGATTAGTACTTATGGATTGTGGAGCAAATACAAATTGTAAGCCTATTAATCTTTTACAATTTGCTCAAATGTCTAGTATATATATGCATAATACACTAGGAATAGAATCTCCTAAAATTGGATTATTAAATATAGGAACAGAAGAAACAAAAGGTAATGAATTAGTTAAACAATCATATCAACTTTTGAAAAAGTATTCTAAGGATTTAAATATTAACTTTATAGGGAATCTAGAGGGAAGAGAAGCTTTTTTAGGTGGAGTAGATGTTGTTATAGCTGATGGATTTACAGGAAACGTATTTTTAAAAACTGTGGAAGGATTAGGAAAGTTCGTAAAAAAGTCATTGACAGAAAGCTTTATGCATAGTATATGGAGTAAGATAGGAAGCTTGCCAAGCTTACCAGCAATAAAAAGATTTTCAAAAGTAATGGACTATAAAGAATATGGTGGAGCTTTGTTTTTAGGAGTTCAAAAACCAGTTGTAAAAGCACATGGAAGTAGTGATGAGAGGTTATTTAAGTTTACAATTAAGCAAGCAGAACAGTTTGTTAATAATAGAGCAGTTGACCAATTGACCGAAATATATGAATCAGCAGAAAACAAAGAAAAAATGCTTGAAATTAAGGAGTTTATATCAAATATGGAAGTAAAATAAAAAGAATTTAAAAAAGAGCTTGACAATTTAGTGGCAATGTATTATTGTATTTGTATGAGTTTATCGCATGTGAGGGGAGGTGAACTAAGTGAGTTCAGAGGAAATTTTTGAAAAAGTAAAGAAAATTATAGTTGAGCAATTAGGTGTAGCTGAAACATCTATCACAATGGAAGCTTCTTTTATAGATGATTTAGGAGCAGATTCTTTAGACATAGTTGAACTTATAATGGCATTAGAAGAGGAATTTGATATGGAAATTCCAGATAGCGATGCAGAAAAAGTTGTAACTGTAGGTGATGTTGTTGACTACATAAAAGATCATGTAGCTTAACATTATATATAATTTACGCGTAAAATTTTGAAAGGGTAATTATTCCCTTTCTTTTTTGTTACAAAATTGTAAAAAGAATTTTATTGAAAAAAGGTTGAATATATAATAAGATATTAATGGAGGTATTATGCATGCGAGGAAAAGAAGTTGCAGAATTAATAGTAACTGCATATGAAACTAAAAATCCAAATAATGCAATTGCATTATTTAACTTTTTATGTGACGAATTTGATTTTCCTCATTTTGCTGAATATGAAAGAGGATATACTGTAGGAAAAAATGGTAGAGAAATAGAAGATGATATTTCTGAATTAGTTAAAGTTATAGAAAAAAAGCTAAAAGGAACAGAAGAATTAAAAACATTTTATGATAATTTAGAAGAAAGTTTTTTATGTTATATAGAGGATGATAATGTAAAGTTTGAAAAATATAAAAAGCTAGGCATCTATTTAGGAGAAGTTATTGCTAAATCTATTAAATCTGAAAAAATAAAAATGTATATAATAAATGAAGCAATAAGTAAAGGACAATTTAATAGAGTATGTATAGAAATATTAGCTAAAATAAACAATGACAAATTTAAAGAAGAAGTATTAGGAAAAACCAAGAATGAAGATTATAAAGATGAAATAGTAACGCTATTTAATTCTGATGAATTGAAATTAAAGTATTTAGATAATGTTTCAGATAAAAATAGATTTAAAGTAATATGTTCTTTTTCTTCAGATGAATTAAAACTTAAGTTTGCTAAAGGACTAGATAAAGATAAAATGCAGCAGTTATTAGTTTCTTTAAAAAGTGATGAGCTGAAGATTAAAAACATGGACCCAATAGATATCATAGTAATTAAATCATTAAAATCTGATGATAAAAAAATTAATTGGCTGCTAGATAATAAAAAATATCTAACAGATAAAGATGTATATGCAATCTTATATTCTCTTAAAAGTGACAATAAAAGATTGCAAAATATAGAGTTATTAAAAGATAGAATATATAAAATAAAATTATTAGATAGAGCTAAAAGGCCAAATCTTACATTATTAATGCAGACATGTAATAAATTAGGTATTAACATATTTAATGAATTAATTAATTCAAATAATGGAATTTATCCTAATAATTATAATAGAAAATGGAAAGAGATAGGTCTGCCTAAAGATATGACATTTGGAATTGAAATAGAGGCAGCAGGAGAGTATGCATTTTTATATACGCAGTTTCCGCATATAAATAAAGTATGGGATGCTACTAATGAAAGTAGGGATATGCATTATCCAGATGCTAATTTAATGTATATAGTGGAGGCAAGTTCCCCTATACTTAGAGATCAAGAGGAAAATGTAAAAGATATTTATAGAATATGTACATTACTAAAAAATGGAGGACTTGAAATAGAAGAAAATTGTGGAGGTCATATTCATATAGGAGCAGATTATTTGACTTCTAAAGAATCATATGAAAGACTTATTGAGCTTTGGTGCAATTGTGAAAAAATATTTTTTGAAATTTGTGATGAGCCGAACAGTATAAAAAGATATACTTATGACGATTATGCTACTCCAATATCTAATATCTTAAAAGAAGGGAAAATAGAAAGTAAATATTCTTTAGGCAAAGAAGATTTTATTAGAGAATTACAAGAAATTCAAGGCGATAGATATAAATCTATAAATTTTGCAAACGTTGGTAAAAAAGCTTCCACAATAGAATTTAGGATTCCAAATGGAACACTAAACCCAAATGTATGGATAGAAAATGTAAGATTGTTTGGAAGATTAATGCAAATTTCAGAGGAGTTAGGAAAATTAGATAAAAAAGATCCAAATGAGTATACAAGTGAAGATAGAAGAAAAATGTGGATTTCAACAATGCTTACAAATGAAAATGTTCCTGAGAATGATAAAGCTAAGTTTTTAATTAATTTACTATTTGATGAAGAAGAATATAAAAAAATATATTTTAAAAGATATAATACAAATAAAGGACAATTTAAAGCTGAAAAGTTTTCAATATTAGATTTTAAAAATTTATATAGAGAACTAAACCATATGCAGTCATTAAAAGAAAGTAGAGGTAAAGAAAATGGAACAAAAGATGAGGATAGCTTTGAGCGAGGTTAATTGTATTTTGGAAAATTCTGAGGAAGAAGTATTAACTAAAATACCAAACAAGTTTAGAGAATATTTAAATTTAAATATGGATAAGGACTATACTCCAAATTTTATTCCTGGTCTTGCAATATTTGCACAACCAATTTCAATGGAGGCAAAGGAACTTTTAAAGTTAGTGTATAGAGATTTTTTAGCAACAGAAGATGAAAGAGAAGTACTTATACAAAAAGAGAAAAAAATATTAAATGAAATGAATAGAAATACTTCAAATCAAGTAAGCACTCAGAATGAAAATATAAATACAAATAATATTGATTTTTTTAAAGACAATAAAACTAAAGGAGAGCCAATTAAAAATCTACAACTTATTAAAGTAGAAGAAAAATGGTATAAAAAGCTATTTAGAAGGCTTAAAAACCTTGTAAATGGCATAAAAATATAGTATAATAACAAAAGTTATTAAATTCAAGAGGAGAAAAATGGATACGGAAAAAATAGAAAATAATATTAATTATTGTTTTAGAAATAAGAAATTGTTACAAACTGCATTAACTCATACATCTTATGCTAATGAAAACAATGTGAACAGTTATGAAAAATTAGAATTCTTAGGTGATAGCATATTAGAATTTATTTCGAGTAAATACTTATATGAAAAATTTCCAAATTTATCAGAAGGAGAACTTACTAAAGTAAGAGCTCAGGTAGTATGTGAAGAAAGTCTTAAGGATGTAGCTTTTAAGCATGAACTTTATAATTATATATTAGTAGGGAAAAGTGAAAGAGCAAATGAAGGAAACAAAAAATCAGCAATTTTAGCAGATTGTGTAGAAGCATTAATTGCAGCGATTTATTTCGATGGAGGATTAGATAAAGCTGAAGAATTCATAGTAGATAATTTAAAAGAAGCAATGGAATATGCTACAAATCACATAGGAATGAAAGACTATAAAACTGTGCTACAAGAAAAATTACAAAAGAATGGAGATGTACATATAGAATATAATATTATAAAAGAAGAAGGTCCAGATCATGACAAAATCTTTACCGCAGAAGTGAAATGTGATGGAATCTTATTAGCAAGAGGAGAAGGTAAGAGTAAGAAAATGGCTGAAATGCAGGCCGCAAAAATAGCATTAGAGGAGTAGAGTATGAAGAAGGAATATATTATACCAATTTTTGTACCAAACTTAGGATGTCCAATGGAATGTACCTTTTGTAGTCAAGAAAAAATTACAGGTAAGCAAACTAATGTAACTGCTAAAGATGTAAAAGAAACAATTGAATATTACTTGAAAAATTTCAAAGATAATAGCAAATATGTTGAAGTTGCATTTTTTGGAGGAAGCTTTACTGGAATAGATGTAGAAATTCAAAAAGAACTATTAGAAGCAACAAATGAGTACATAAAAAAAGGAAAAGTAAATAGTATTAGAATTTCTACAAGACCTGATTATATTAACAAAAAAATTCTAAAAATGTTAAAAAAATATCATGTTAAAACTATAGAATTAGGTGTTCAGTCTTCAAATAATTATATTTTATCTAAAAGTAAAAGAGGACATACATTTGAAGATGTAATAAAAGCTTCTAAGATGATAAGATTTTATGGATTTAGACTAGGACATCAAATGATGGTCGGTATGCCAGAAAGTACAGAATTAGATGAAATAAATACAGCAAAAGAATTAATAAAATTAAAGCCTAAAATGGTAAGAATATATCCTGTACTAGTTATAAAAGGAACTGAGCTTGCTAAGGAATATGAAGATGGAGAAT
>CALXPX010000062.1 GCA_944390305.1 uncultured Clostridia bacterium | reverse complement strand
GGAGAAAAGTTAGTATCCACAAAATTGGTATACAATGTGGAAATATATAAAACAAAAATAGACAATCAGACATTAAATAATTCATTATTACTATTAGTTAATACTTTAGAAAGTAATGGAGATAAATATGTAGATAATTTTCCTATTACGGTAAATCCTTATGCTTTCAAAAATGAAGAAACAGCCAAAAGCTTTAAAGAGTCTAATAAATTAGATGCTGGATATGATGCAGAAGCATGCTTTAATTACTTTAAAGAAAAATATGAAGTAAATACAGACAATGTAGAAGATGCAAGAAAAATTATTACTTTAAGATATGAAATAGAAATAGACGGATATAGTAATACTAAATCAGTAGAACTAGCTTCTAATATAAGTAATGCAAGTTTAGCAAAAATAAACGAAATGAGTTCTGAATTTCCAGGAATAAATACAACTTCAGAGCCAACTATTTATTATCCTTATGGAGAATTAGCTTCTCATATTTTAGGGTATGTAGGACCAATAGGAGAAGATGAATTAAAAGGAAATGAAGAGGAATATGATCAAAATGATATTATAGGAAAAACAGGAATAGAACAAGTTTTTGAAAAATATCTAAGAGGTACAGATGGTATAAAACAAATAGATATGTCTGTTGATGGAATTGTAACAGATGAATATATTGCTGAAGAAGCTATTGCAGGTAATGATATAATGCTCACTATAGATGCTGAACTTCAAAAGATAACAGAAGATGCTTTAGCACATAATATAGAAATGATGCAAAATGGTGAGCTATCTGGAGCTACCACTGCATCAGAAGGAGCAGCTGTGGTTTTAAATGTAAAAACTGGTGAAGTATTAGCCATGGCAAGTTATCCAAACTATAATCCAAGTTTATTTGTTGATGGAATAAGTACTGAAAATTGGAATAATTACCTAAACGATTCTAGACATCCTCTTATTAATAAGGCAGTAAGTTCTATTTCTCCACCAGGATCTACTTTTAAAATGGTAACAGCAATTGCAGGTCTAGAAAGTGGAGCAATTGATTTAAATACAAGAATAAATGATACAGGAAGATACACATATTATAGAGATTATCAACCAGTTTGCTGGAAAAGAGGGGGACATGGTTTATTAAATGTAACCCAGGCAATAGAATCATCATGCAATTATTTCTTCTATGAAACAGGAAGAAGAACAGGAATTGATAGATTAGCACAAGTGGCAACTGCTTTAGGATTAGGGCAAAAAACTGGTATAGAGCTTCCAGGAGAAGAAGCAGGTGTTTTAGCATCAAGAGAAACAATGAATCCTTGGGTTGATGGATATACAATTCAAGCAGCTATAGGTCAACTTAATAACTCATTTACACCACTACAAATGGCAAAATATACTGCAATGATAGCAAATGGTGGAAAAAATATAGATATAACTTTAATAAAATCTATTACTAAAGCAGATGGTACAGAAGTATCAAAAGATGAAATAAATTCATATGTAAATGAAAGATTGGGAGTAAGTGGAAATAGTGGTTCAGATATCAGCATAAGTGAAGAAAATTATCAAGCAATTAAAGAGGGTATGAAAGGAGTTACTAGTGATGGTTCGGGAACAGCTTACTCATATTTTAGAGATTTTAATATAGAAGTTGGAGGTAAAACGGGATCTGCAACAACTGATACTAATGGTAATGCAAATGCATGGTTTGTTGGTTTTGCACCTTATGATGATCCTGAAATAGCTGTAGCGGTATTTGTTAAAGATGGTCAACATGGTAGCTATACTGCACCTACTGCAAGAGAAATATTCGCACAATATTTGGGAATGAATTCAGCATCAGTAACAGAGGATATGACAGCTAGTTCATATATGCAAACAGTAAGATAAAACATAAATAGCAGACATAAAATAAACTGATAACAATTATTTATCAGTTTATTTTTATATAAGAAAATCTTACCATCTATTCTTTACATTTAAATATCTTCATGATATAATACAAATGTTAAATATACGAAGGATGAAGCGGTTATAGGGAAGCCAAAACCTAAATATATTTGAAGGAAAATAAAATGACAAGAAATATTAATATTTTTTTAAGACAAGATAATATAGTTTTAAGAATAAAAGAAGATGCTACAACTAGAGATATTATTACAGAGTTACAAGAAAAATTACCAGAACTTAAGAAATTCTATAAAGAAGAAAAAACACCAATATTAGTTACTGGAAAAATATTAAAAAGGGCTGAAATAGATGATATACAAGATTTAATTCAAAGAGAGATGAAAGTAAAAGTAGATTTCGAAAGTCCAAAATCCCTAGGATTGCATGGAATAAAAAAGACTTTTAGAAAAGAGATAGAAACATCTGAGACTAAATATTATAAAGGGTCATTACGATCAGGTCAAAGAATTGAATTTGAAGGAAGTGTAGTTATATTAGGAGATGTTAATGACGGAGCAGAAGTAATTGCAGAAGATAATATAGTAATCTTAGGAATACTTAGAGGAATGGCACATGCAGGAGCTAAAGGTAATGAAAAAGCAATTGTTGCAGCACATGCAATAGAAGCTCCTCAAATAAGAATAGCTAGTGTGATAAAAGAAAGAACAAGAGAAGAAATTGATACAGAAAGATATTCATATGCATATATAAATGACGAAGAAGTAATAGAAATGGAATAACAAGTGCTAAGATAAATAGCACTTGTTATTTTTAGCTTAAAAGCAGTAATATAAGGATGATAAAAAGAAATTTATCTTTTACATCTTCTTTATATAGTATAAAAAGAAGTAATATTATTAATAAATCATCAGTGTGTAGTTTTATACCAAATATATCAATAATTCCATCATCATCTATTGGAAAAAAATTCACTTTTTATCACCACCAAAGGATTCAAACATTTGAGTCATCTTTCCCATTTTTATTAATTTTATATATTCGTCAATTTTTCCTTTCTTTTCATCACGAAGATAAGGCTTTAGAGATATAAGTAATTTTGACATATCGTCATTACTATCTGCTGATTTCATTTTAGACATTATGTTTTGAATTCTCATCATTGTTTCAATATCTATATTAGGAAAATCATTATTACTATTTATATTGTTATTACTAGAACTATTATTAGAATTTTGAAGGTTTTTTAATAATTCATTTAAATTATTTAAATCAATATTGTTGTTTCGAGAATTATTTATGTTATTATTTTTTACTTGATTTTGATTATTCATATTCATATTTATATTGTTTTTAGAGTTATTTTGATTGTTATAATTGCTATTGTAATAATTATTCTTTTGAGAATAAGTACTTGAATATTTATTATAATCCGGTTTATTTGAATAATTGTTATTATAGTTTTTTGTATTATTATTATAATTATTGTTACTACTACTATTATTATAGTTATTGCTACTTAAATTAGAATTATTATTAGATGTATTATTGCTATTTTGCATATTTGCTACCATACTTTTTAATTCATCAGGTATTTGGTTATTTTGTATCATCTCCTGAGCCTTTCTTATCATATTATTCATTTCTTCATTATTCATAACCATAACCTCCACATAAATATTACATTAAGAATCGCTTACGCATACTTATTATTTAACTATAATATTATATTCATCTACTTGGAATTTGTTACACTTTTGTAAAGAAAATTTAATAAAAACTTTCATATTTGTATTTCCGTATGCTAAAAATACTGAAATACCCAGTTTTTTTAATTGAAACTATTGCGATTATAAAAATATAAGTTTAATATATATAAAAACAATAGCTTGAATTGGCTTTATTAAGTGTGACAAAATGCCAAAAAATCTTTAAAAAGCCTTGAATTATAGCTAAAAATGATATATAATTAAGTTATGTTAATTTTGAAAAAACTAGGAGGTTAAAATGAAAAAACTAACTAACAAAATCCTTGCAATTTTGCTTGTTATTGCTTTGGCTGGAGTTCAGTTCATTACAACTGGAGTTTATGCTGCAGAATTATTAGAACAAAATAGCGAGACAAGTGAAGAAAATGTGAAGTTTAATGCAACAATAGGAGATGACAATTCTCACGATAAATATTCGTATACAGCGAATATTGATTCTGATGCAAATAAACTTTATTTATCAATTAATGTTGAAAATACAGGATACTTAAAAGATATAGTTATTACATTACAAGACAATAATTATGTATTTTCAAGTAAAGAAGTAGAAGATCAAAGGATAAAAAGTATTTCAGACAACAAAATAGAATTAAATCAAATAAATGCTGGAGAGAATGTCAACTTAGCAATTCCTATTACTTTAAATAAGCAAGACAGCATATCAAAAGATGCCTTTAACAAAGAGAGTAAGGTTATTTTAAATGCGGTTTATGTAAATGCTAAAAATAAAGAGAAAAAGATAGAAAAAGAATTAAAACAAAATTTATCTTGGACGGTAGATCAAAATATAGTAGGAATAGAAACATCACAAAATGTTATTCGTTACTTAAATTATAATAATCAAACTATGTTAAGTTTTATTTTGAGTGATAAAATAAAAGATTCAAAATTACCAATAGATACAAAAGAAATGCAAGTTAGCGTTCCAGAATTATCTGGTAAAAAACCTTCTAAAATAATTATAAATGCAATAAGCACTGCTAATACAAATGGCAAATTAGATGGCGTTGATTTTTCACAAGATAGTTGGTCATATGACGAAAAAATGGGAATTATAACAATAAAATTAAATAACGAAGCAGATGAAAATGGAAATATATCTTGGAATAAAAGCGATGCAGATAAATTTGTTATTACATATTTATATGATGTAAATATGAATAATATGAAAACTACAGTTAGTTCAAAAGTGAGTACAAATGTTTCTTTGATAAATGGAATGAAAGTAAATAATGAGACTCAAACAAATGACTTTAACATAGATGGAAAAATAGGTGATATTGTTAATGCAGAAATTACAAGTAATGTAGATTCTTTAAATAAAGGATATATGTATAATAATATAAATAATTCAGATGCAAAAAATGAGACAGTATTTTCAGAAACATACAAAATAAATGTGGGATTAGCAGAAGCATTAGATAAAGTTACAGTAAAAGAAATAGGAGAATTTTTTAATGAAGAAGATGCAAGTAGTTCTATTTATGATAAAAGGGTAAGTATTTCAAAAGATGAACTAGTAAAAATACTTGGAGAAAATGGAAACATAAATATTTTAAATGCTAATGGAGAAGTTTTAGGAACATTAAATAAAGATACTTTATCTTTAGATGTAAATGCATCTAAATTATCTTTTGAAATAAGTAAACCAATTACAGAAGGAGAAATATCTATACATGTAGATAAAGGAATAAAAGGAGACATTAATTATTCAAAAGAACAAATACAAAACTTTAAAACATTAACATCAAAAATATTAATTAATCAAGAAGCAAGTAAAACAATTAATTTAGAAGAACCTAGTTCAAAAGCAAGTATTGAAATTAGTAATAAAAACTTATCTACAGTAGTCAAAAATGAGAATGTAGTTTTAACAGCAACATTAGAAACAGATGATATAACAGATGCTTTATATCAAAATCCAGAAATAACAATAAAATTACCAGATGAAGTAAAAAATATGGAGCTAAAAGATGCTACATTATTATATGAAGATCAATTAGTACAAAATAAATTTACAGTTGATGGTAATACTATATATTTATCTTTAAATGGATTACAAACAAAATATGCAACTCAATCAATTTCAAAAGGTACTGTAGTTCGTTTAGTGTTAGATTTAACATTAGATAATTTGGCACCAAGTAGAGATACAAATATTACATTAAACTATGTTAATAATAATGAAACTGTTCAAAATTCAGAAGAAAAGGCAAGAACTGTGGAAGCACCAGTAAGCGTTGTAGCTCCAACAGGTTTTGTAACTACAAATACTTTAAGTGGATATAATGGAGAAGAAACAGTTGTATCACAAGAAGGAAAAGAGTCAACAGGAAAAATGCAAGTATATTCAGATGCTAAAACAATGACAGTGTCTGGAACAGTAGTTAATAACTTAGGAAGTGATGCAGAGGGACTTAAAGTTTTAGGAAGAATTCCTTTTAAAGGAAATAAAGAAATAGGAAGTACTGAAGACTTAGGAACAACATTTGATACTAAATTTGCAGAAGGACTTACAGTAGAAGGAATAGAAGGAAGTATATATTATTCTGAAAATGGAGAGGCAGATACAAATCTAGATAATTCTGCAAACGGATGGACTACAGAATATACAGAAAATGCAAAGTCATATATGATAGTTGCTAACAATACGGTAACAAATACAACAAGATTTAATTTTAGTTATAAAGTATCTATTCCAGAAAATCTATCTTATGGTAGTATAGCAAAGGAAAATTATGGTATATATTATAATAATAATTCTGAAGCAGGTGCTACTCAAAATTTGGTATTAGCTACAAGAGTTGGAATTACGACAGGAGAGGTTCCTACAATACAAGAAGAAATTACAGTTAAGGATTTATTTACAGGTGAAACTATAGAAAATAGCGGAGATGTAGAAGAAGGACAATATTTAGAATATACTTTCAAAATTAAAAATACAGGAAAAGAAACTGCAAATAATGTAAAAGCAAAAATAACAATACCTGATACATATGCAAAAGTAGATTTCGAAGATTCTGGAGATCCTTTATATCCTCCTGCGTTTGTAGAAGATACTGTAAATAAAGAATTTGAGGAAACAATAGAAAGTATAGCACCTGGAGAAGAAAGAACAATTACAATAAATACTAAAGTTACAGGAAAAGTATTTATATTAGAGGGAAACACTAAAGCTGTAGTAAGAATTTCTGTTAGTGCAGATAAAATGGAAAATACATCAGAAAATGTTTTTGAAACTAATATTGTTGAAGGATACATTTCAGCTACATTAGGATCTAATTATCAGGATAAAGTTTTAGCTGAAAATCAAAAT
>CALXPX010000061.1 GCA_944390305.1 uncultured Clostridia bacterium | reverse complement strand
ATCAGCTCCTCCAGCGAAGCTGGAATAATTTATAGAAATTCGTAAAAAAATGTGTCTAAAAACTTGACCTAAATCCAAAAGGATCATTTTTTAGTAAACGACGATGTAAAAGAAATTTTTGAATCTAAATTCTATGACTATAGCAAAAAATATGATATAATAACAAAGACAGATAAATGTAATGAAAAAGGTATCCAATATGAAGTTGATGCAGTATTAGTAAATAAATTAATGCTAATAGAAAGTGGATTACTAGAAAAAAATATTATAGATTCACAAATTTGTACAGTATGCAAAAAAGACCAATTTCATTCAAGAAGAGTAGAAGGAATAAATTATGAGTTAAATACTGGAATTATGATGCTAAAATAATATGATGGGAGAAAATTTATGTTAGCTAAAAAATTAAAAAAAGGAGATAAGATAGGAATTATTTCTCCATCTGAAAATGTAAAAGAAGAAGATTTTGCCGATATTAATGAAGCAATAGAACTATTAAAGAAAAATGGATATGAAGTAGTAATAGGAAAAAATGCATATAAAAATACAACTGGATATGGTGCTACAGCAAAAGAAAAAGCTGAAGATATACATGAGATGTATAGAAATAAAGAAATAAAAGCCATTTTCTCTATAAAAGGCGGATTTAATTCAAATAGCGTATATGAATATTTAGATCTAGAATTAATAAAAAACAATAATAAGATTTTGTGTGGATATAGTGATGCAACATCATACATTAATTATATACAAGCTAAAACAGGAAATAGCTGCTTTATAGGGCCAAATTTAAAATCATTAAATTCATGGGAAACAGATTACTCTTTTAAAGAAATGTTAAACCATTTTGAAAATGGTAGTAACAATTTGTTAAGAGAAGATGATGAAGTTATATGTATAAAAGAAGGTTATGCTAAAGGAAAGTTAATAGGTGGAAATTTATCACTTATTACTAATATGTTAGAGGAACTAGATTTTTCAAATAAAATAATATTTTTAGAAGAATTCTCTTATGAATCTCCTCCAGCAATGGTAAGTAATTATTTATATAAAATGAAACAAAAAGGTATATTTAATAAAGTAAAGGGTATTTGGCTTGGAAATTATGAAGGAGGTTATTCTTTAGAAAAAATTTTAATAGACACAATAGGAGATTTAAACTTAAATATTCCAATTATTAAATCAAATAATTTTGGACATACAGAAAGAAAAATGACTATACCATTAGGAATAGAAGCAAAAATAACAAAAGATAATATACAAATAACAGAAAAATATTTAGAGGATTAGAATATGAAGGATAATTGGGAAGAATTAGAAGATAGTATAAAAGATTGTAAAAAATGTAAATTATGCACTACAAGAACTAATATTGTATTTGGTTGTGGAAATAAAAATGCAGATATTATGCTTATTGGTGAAGGTCCTGGAGCGGATGAAGATAAAGAGGGAATTCCTTTTGTAGGAAGAGCTGGTAAGCTTATGAATAAGGCTTTTGAAGGGATAGGAATAAATAGAGAAGAATTATATATTGCTAATATTGTAAAATGTAGACCGCCTCAAAACAGAGTACCAGAAGATGATGAAGCAAATGCTTGCTTAGATTATTTAAGAAATCAAGTAATATTAGTTAAGCCAAGAATAATAGTATTATTAGGAAGTACAGCTCTAAAAAATATATTAGGTAAAGAATATGGAAT
The DNA here is from genome assembly GCA_944390305.1 of uncultured Clostridia bacterium. Classification (GTDB taxonomy): domain Bacteria; phylum Bacillota; class Clostridia; order TANB77; family CAG-508; genus CAG-793. The sequence continues at coordinate 5,395 of CALXPX010000061.1, read as the reverse complement.
AACAAAAGTTAGAGGAAATTGGATAGAAAAAAAGGGTATTTTATATATGCCTACTTGGCATCCAGCAGCACTTTTAAGAGATGAAAATAAAAAGATTGAATTTTGGAAAGATTTAAAGCTAGTAATAGAAAAATATAATGAAATTAAGGAGAAATAATAAAATGGAAGATGAATATTTTAAAGACTTAGACTATACTCTGCTAGATAAAAAGGTAGTATATAATGGTAAAAGGATAAATGTAGAAGAACTAAAATATTATAATGAAAGAAAAGAAATAGAAGTATATAGAGAACATGTAATTGCAGGAGATGCAGTAATTATTATGCCAATAACAGAAAACAATGAATTTATAATGGTTCAGGAAGCAAGAACGCCAATAGGAAAAATAGTACTAGCTTTTCCAGCAGGTATGATAGAAAAAGGTGAAACACCAAAGAATGCTGCTATTCGTGAATTAGAAGAAGAAACTGGATATAAAACAGAATATATAAAAAAATTAAGAGAAGTATATCCAACTGTAGGATATTCAAATGAAAAAACAACCATATTTTTGGCTAGAGACTTAGTAAAAACTAATATACATTTAGACGAAACAGAAGATATTAAAGTAATAAAAGTTCCAATACATAAGGTTAAGGAAATGTTAAGAAATAATGAAATTAAAACATCAGGGGAAAATATAGCACTATTACATTATTTTATGTATGAAGAATAAAAAATATATTGGATAGTTAAAATAACTGGTCAAATAATTGACAATATAAAATTAAATATTATATATTAAAATAAATAAAAAAAGAAGGAACAAAAAATGAACGAAGAAATACATAAATTTTCAGAAGAGTGTTTGAACTGTATAGTAAAGCCATGTAGCAAAAAAGGATGTCCTTTAGAGAATGATATACCTACATTTATAAAATTAGTAAAAGAAAATAAAATAGATGAAGCATACTTTACATTACTAAATACAAGTATTTTAGGAAGTATATGTGGAAGAATTTGCCCACACACAAAACAATGTATGGGAAGTTGTATAAGAGGAATAAAGGGCAAAAGTGTAAATATTGGAGAGATAGAAGCATATATATCAGATTATGGATTAGAAAAGAATTTAATAAATAAGATAGAAAAGAAGAATATACTTAATGGAAAAAAAGTAGCAGTCATTGGTGGAGGTCCAGCTGGATTAACTTGTAGTTACTTTCTAGCAAAAAATGGAGCAGATGTTACAATATATGAGAAATATAAAGATTTAGGTGGAATACTTATTCATGGAATACCAGAATTTAGATTAGAAAAAAGTATTGTTAAAAAAACAATAGAAGCAATATTAACTTTGGGAATTAAAGTAGAATATGAAAAAGAATTAGGAAGAAATTTATCTTTGGAAATACTAACTAAAGAATATGATGCAATTTTCTTGGGTATTGGTGCTAATATTTCATCAAAAATGAATATTAAAGGTGAAGAATTAGATGGAGTATATAGCGGAAATGAATTATTAGAAAAGAATAATCATCCAAATTATATTGGCAAATCTGTAGCAATAATTGGTGGAGGAAACGTTGCCATGGATACGGCAAGAACCGTAAAAAGATTAGGTGCAGAAAATGTTTATGTAATATATAGACGTTCTAGAGAGCAAATGCCAGCAGAAGATAAAGAAGTAGAAGATGCTAAAAAAGAAGGAATAGAATTTTTATTTCAAAATAATATTGTAAGTATATTAGGAAATAACAAAGTTGAAAAAATAGAGTGTATAAAAACAGAACTGGTAAAAAAAGAAGGAGAAAATAGACTTTCGCCAATAAATATAAAAGGAAGCAATTATTTCATGAATATGGACTATGTTATAATGGCTGTTGGATCTAAACCAGAAGAAAAAATTATAAAAGATTTTGAAAAAAATAAATGGGGATATATTTTAGTAGATGAAAATATGAGAACATCTATAAAAAAAGTATATGCTGGGGGAGACATAATAGGAGAGAAAGCAACTGTAGCATGGGCAGCAAGATCAGGAAGAAATGCAGCATATAATATAATAAATGATTTAAGTAAATAATGTAAAAATAAATAGTATAGACAATTAAAAGTCTATACTATTTAATATTCATTTGGTAAATGAATTAGGAATTTTCTATATTTTATATTTTAATGTAAATTATTGTCTCTTTCATATTCATTTGCATTTCCAAGAAGTAAATTTTTAATAGAATTAAAGAAAATATTTACTTTTGAACGTTTTACGATTGCCAAAGATTTATTATTTACTATTGCTTCATATCTTTCATCTAATTCATTCATTTTATTTATATAATAATCATTAAAAAATGTGTATCCATCAACAGTTCCTATTAAATTTTTAAAACTATATAAATATTTTCTATATTCTTCTATTCTTGTAATAGATAATAAATTATTAGTTTCTTTATCAAAGAAAGATGTAATAATTAAATTTTGTGTAGATATGAATACTTTTCTAATTTTTCCTTTATATGAATTTATTTTATCTGTTGCAGCCTTAAATTTCCTGTATGATAAATCTTCTGTTTGTATTTTTGTATTTAATTTAGCTATTTTTTCTTCTAAAATAACTAGTTCATCTAGATTTTGTTGTATTTTAAAAGCTTCATCTTCTCCACAAGCAGAAATAAATTTCTCAAAGAATAGTGTATTTGCATAAATTGTACTATCAAACATAGTAGCAAAGTTAGAAACATAACCAATTTGTTTTACTAAATTGCATACTAAAGGATAATATGAAGGACTATCAGTAGGAAGAGTTATATCATAATACTTAACCATATCTGTTTTTTCACCAGTAAGATATGAAGATATTAATTGCACAGCCCCTTCATTTAAAGCACTACCAAAGGCTTTAAAACCTGAATAAGTACATAAACCTAATTTCTTTAAATTTCCTTTAGAGTCTTTAACTTCTTGAAGATGATGAATAGCTTCATGAACAGATAGCTTTTTTATTTTATCAAATGTAAGGCCTTTTCTAAAATAAATAGAAGAATTTTTATAAAAATAGCAAGCATCAGCTTGTCCTACAGGAAGTTCAGCTATGTACATTGGCAACCTAGATATACTCATAAAAATTGTATTATAATTAAGCTTAAGCTCAGGCATCTTTGAACAAAGAAGCCTAGAAACATAAGTTGCTATCTCATTTATATTTAAGGTACTTATGGGACAAATCACATTAATACCGTTTTTTTCTAATTCTGAATTAACTGTATCCATATACAATTCTCCTTACTTTAATCAAAACTATTATACACCATAATATACTAATATAAGTTACAAAAATATTAAAAAAATATTACAATTATGTAATATTTTTGATAGATAAAATAATTAAAAAACTTTACATATTTGTAATATTGAAATTAATAAAACATGTAGATTTTTTTATATAATTGTAGTATAATATTACCATAAAATTTACGGAAATAAGGGAAGGAAGAGATTTTATGTATAACTTTAAAGAAGTAGAACCTAAATGGCAAAAATATTGGGATGAAAATAATACTTTTGAAACTAATGTATGGGATTTTTCAAAACCTAAATACTATGCTTTAGATATGTTTCCATACCCATCTGGACAGGGATTACATGTAGGACATCCAGAAGGCTATACTGCTACGGATATTATATGTAGAATGAAAAGAATGCAAGGATATAATGTACTTCATCCAATGGGATGGGATGCATTTGGACTTCCTGCAGAACAGTATGCAATAAAAACAGGTAATCATCCAGAAGGATTTACTAAAGAAAATATAAATACATTTAAAAGACAATTAAAGATGCTAGGTTTTTCTTTTGATTGGAGTAAAGAAATTTCTACTTGTGATCCTTCTTATTATAAATGGACTCAATGGATTTTTAAACAATTATATTTAGATGGATTAGCTAAACTCATAGACATGCCTGTAAATTGGTGCGAGGAATTAGGAACAGTTCTTTCAAATGATGAAGTTATAGATGGAAAAAGTGAAAGAGGTGGATATCCTGTTGTAAGAAAAAATATGAAGCAATGGGTTATGGATATTCCTAAATATGCAGAAATTCTATTAGACGGATTAAATGAATTAGATTGGCCTGAATCTACAAAAGAAATTCAAAGAAACTGGATTGGAAAATCTATTGGTGCAGAAGTTACTTTTAAAATAGACAATCTTGATAAAGAATTTAAAGTATTTACAACAAGACCAGATACTCTTTTTGGAGCAACTTATTGTGTACTTTCACCAGAACATCCTTTAGTAGAAGAAATTACTACTAAAGAACAAATGAATAAAATAAAAGAGTATAAAGACAAAGCAGCTTCTAAGTCTGATTTAGAAAGAACAGAACTAAATAAAGAAAAAACAGGTGAATTTACAGGAAGTTATGCTATAAATCCAGTAAACGGAAAAAAGATTCCTGTTTGGATATCTGATTATGTATTAATGACATATGGAACAGGAGCTATAATGGCTGTTCCTGCACATGATCAAAGAGATTATGATTTTGCTAAAAAATATGATATAGAAATTATCCAAGTATTAGAAGGCGGAAATATAGAAAAAGAAGCATATGTAGGCGATGGAAAACATATTAATTCAGGATTTTTAGATGGATTAAATAAAGAAGATGCAATAAATGAAATAACAAAATGGTTAGAAGAAAGAAAAATTGGATATAAAAAAGTAAATTATAAATTACGTGAATGGATATTTGCAAGACAACGTTATTGGGGTGAACCAATTCCAATAGTATTTACAGAAGATAATAAAATACATGTACTAGCGGATAGTGACTTGCCTTTAGTATTACCAGAGCTAGAAGATTATAAACCATCAAAAAATGGTGCATCACCATTAGATAAAGCAGAAAATTGGGTTAATACAACTTTTGAAGGAAAGAAAGCTAAAAGAGAAACAAGCACAATGCCAGGTTCAGCAGGATCAAGCTGGTATTTCTTAAGATATATAGATCCTAACAATGATAAAGAAATAGCAGATAAAGAACTTTTAAAACATTGGATGCCTGTTGATCTTTATATGGGAGGACCAGAACATGCAGTAGGACATTTATTATATTCTAGATTTTGGAATAACTATTTATACAATAAAGGCATTGTACCAGTAAAAGAACCATTTAAAAAATTACGTCATCAAGGAATGATATTAGGAACTAATGGTGAAAAAATGAGCAAATCAAAAGGAAATGTTATAAATCCAGATGATATGGTAAAAGAATATGGAGCAGACAGTCTAAGAATATATGAAATGTTTATGGGACCTATAGATTCAGCTAAACCATGGGATCCAAATGGAATAGACGGTTCTAAAAAATTCTTGGACAGGGTATGGAGATTGTATATAGATTCAGATAAAA
>CALXPX010000060.1 GCA_944390305.1 uncultured Clostridia bacterium | reverse complement strand
AGAAGTAAAAGTAACAGGAAGAGTTCAATCAAGAAGCTATGAAAAGAAATATGAAGATGGAACAGTTGAGCAAAAAGTAGCATATGAAGTTTCTATTTCTAACTTAGAAGTAATTGAAAAGAAAGAAAATGAAGAAGAAAATGTAACTGATAATACAGAAAATGTAGAATCAGCAGAATAATAAAATTATAAAAAATATGCAAAAACTGCTAAAAATATTTTGGCAGTTTTTTATATTTTTGCTAGATTTACATTGACTTTTGAGCAAAATCTCAATATAATATAGTAGAATTGTTAAAATGTTACAAGGAGGAAAGTTATGGGTGAAGTTATAGTCATAACATCAGGTAAAGGTGGAGTTGGCAAAACTACAACAACAGCAAATGTGGGCGCAGCGTTAGCATTAAGAGGAAAAAAAGTTGTACTTGTAGATACAGATATTGGCTTAAGAAACCTTGATGTCGTAATGGGTCTAGAAAATAGAATAGTATATGACATAGTTGATGTTGTTGAAGGAAAATGTAAATTAAGACAAGCTCTAATAAAAGATAAACGATTTACAGATTTATTTTTATTACCAGCAGCCCAAACTAGAGATAAAAGTGCAGTAAATGAAGAACAAATGAGAGATTTAACAACAAAATTAAAAGAGGAATTTGACTTTATTCTAATAGATTGCCCAGCAGGAATAGAGCAGGGATTTAAAAATGCAATTGCAGGAGCAGATAGAGCAATTGTTGTAACAAACGCTGAAATATCTTCAATTCGTGATGCAGATAGAATAATAGGTCTATTAGAAGCATCAGAAATTAGAAATCCAGAATTAGTTATAAACCGTCTAAGACCGGAAATGGTTAAAAGAGGCGAAATGATGGATGTAGAAGATATATTAGATTTGCTATCAATAGATTTAATTGGAGTAGTTCCAGAAGACGAATACATAATTACTCAAACAAATAAAGGTGAGCCTGCAGTATCAAATAAAAAGGCTCCTTCTGGAAGAGCATATATAGAAATAGCAAGAAGAATATTAGGTGAAAATGTAGAAGTAACAATACCAGGAAGAAAAAAAGAAGGTTTCTGGGATAAATTTAAAAAAGCTTTTAAAAAATAATTAGCAATGGAGGAAATAGGAATGTTTGAAAACTTTATAGGTTTCTTTAAAAAAATAGGAAAAAAAGATGGACAAATAGCAAGTAAAACTAATAAAGACGAAGCAAAAGAAAGATTACATTTAGTTCTAATGCAAGATAGAGCAAATGTATCAGCAGATTTCTTAGACATGATGAAACAAGAAATTATAGATGTAATAAAAAAATACATAGATGTAGATGAAAATGATATAGACGTTAGATTAACAAATAAACAAAATAGCGATGGTACTACAGGAGCTCCTGCATTATATGCAAATATTCCTATTAAAAGTATAAAAAACGAAGCTAGAAATAATGTAGAAGAAAATAAAGAAGAAAAAGTAAAAGCTGAAAACAAAAATGAAAATGAAAAAAAAGAAGAAGTAAAAAAAGAGAATAAAGATAAAAAAGAAGACAATAATAAATTAGAAGAGCAAAATGAAGTAAATGAAGAAACAAAAGATAATAGCAAAGAAGAAGATAAAAAAGAAAACAAAGAAAATAAAGAGGAGAATAAAGAAACTCCAAAGGTAAGCAATCAAAAGCCAAAAGCAAAAGAAAAAAAGTTAAATAAAAAGAAATAGAGGAAAAGATGAAAAAAAGATTATCTAAAAATATAGAATGGTCAATTTTAATATGTACAATCCTATTAGTAATAATAGGATTGATTGCACTCTTTTCAGCAACACAAAATGCAGAATATGACGAATTAAAAAAACAGATATTATGGGTATTTATAAGTATACCATTTATAATAGCTTTTGTACTTATAGACTACGAAACAATTGCTAATTTCTCTCCTATATTTTACATAGTAATGATTATATTATTAATAGGAGTACTATTTACAGAACCTATAAATGGTGCAACTAGCTGGTATTCTTTAGGGTTTGCATCTATTCAACCAGCAGAGTTTTCAAAAATATTTGTAATAATATTATTAGCTTTAGTAATGTCGAAAATGGCTGCAAAAGGAAGAAAAGAAATAAGCAGACCAACAAGACTACTCATGTTAATAGGTATAATAGCAATACCAGTTTTATTAATAATAAAGCAGCCAGACTATGGAACAGCACTAGCTTTTTTAGTAGCATTTATTATGATGTTATTTGCTGCTGGAATAGATAAAAAATACATTATAACAGGCATTTTATTAGTAGTAATAACTCTACCAATTGTGTATTTCTTTGTATTACCAGACCATGCAAAAAGAAGAATAGAAGTATTTTTAAATCAAGATCTAGATCCTAGAGGTGCAGGATATAACCTAACGCAATCAAAATTAGCTATAGGTGCAGGACAGCTATTTGGAATGGGATTATTAAAAGGAAATCAAACTCAATTAGGTTACCTAAGCCCTAAAACAACAGACTTTATTTATTCTGTTATAGGAGAAGAAATGGGCTTTTTAGTAGCAGCAGCGATTATAATACTTTATGTTGTCCTGATAACAAAAGCTATATATGTTGCAAAAACTGCAAAAGATAATTTAGGATCATATATTGCAATAGGTATAGCTGGAATATTTTTATTTCATATGACAGAAAATATAGGAATGACAATAGGACTTTTACCAATAACAGGTGTTCCTCTACCTTTTGTAAGCTATGGAGGAAGTTCTCTACTTTGTAATTTGATTATGATAGCAATACTATTAAATATTAGTGGAAGAAGACAAAAAGCAATTTTTATGGAAGAATAGGATAATGTATGCTAAAAATAGGAAATGTAGAATTAAAAAATAATATAATATTAGCACCAATGGCAGGAATAACAGACCTGCCATTTCGCACTATATGCGAAAAATATAATCTAGGACTTGTAGTAACAGAAATGGTAAGCAGCAAAGCTTTAATGTATAATGATGAAAAAACAAAAAGGCTATTAAATATGGAAGGAGAAAAAAGACCTATATCTGTACAAATATTTGGAAGTGATATAGAAGCAATGAAATATGCTTCAGAATATGTAAGTAAAATTGCAGATATAATAGATATTAATATGGGATGTCCTGCTCCAAAAGTAGTAAAAAATGGAGATGGAAGCAAACTATTATTAGATTTAGAAAAAGTAGAAAAAATAACTAAAACAGTAGTAGATTCTTCATCAGTTCCAGTTACAGTAAAAATAAGAAAAGGATGGGATAATGAGCATATTGTAGCAGTAGAAGCTGCAAAAATAATAGAAAAAGCAGGAGCATCTGCAATAACCATACATGGAAGAACAAGAAGTGAATTTTATTTAGGAAAAGCTGATTGGAATATAATAAAAAAGGTAAAAGAAAATGTAAATATTCCAGTCATAGGAAATGGAGATATAAAAACACCTCAAGATGCAAAAGCAATGCTTGAACTTACAAAATGTGATGGTATTATGGTAGGAAGAGGAACATTAGGAAATCCATGGATATTAGAACAAATAAGGACTTACTTAGAAAATGGGGAAATAAGACAAGTTAGTAATGAGGAAAAAATAAAAATAATATTTGAACATATAGATTTAGAAGTAAAAGAAAAAGGAGAAAATGTAGGAATAAAAGAAATGAGAAAACATATATGCTACTATTTAAAAGGAATGCCAATGGCATCAGAGATTAGAAATAAAATTAATAAATTAGAAAGCAAAAAAGAAGTAAAAGATACATTAACAGAATATTTTAAAAGTTTAAACATATAAATTAAAATAGCATAGAAATATGCTATTTTTTATATTAGGAGGAAGTATGAATAAATGGATTAAACTTTTAATTATTATAGTGACAATATTTTGCATTTTATTAATTTTAAAAAATTTAATAAAAACAAATTATAAAAAAGAAGAAAGTGGAAATACTAAAAGTATAAAAGAGATTGAAGATTATATTTTAAATATAAATTCATATAAGGCAAAAATAAAAGTAACAGTAACAAGTAATAAAAATGTGAACTTTTATGAATTAGAGCAAGAAGTAATAGGTCTGCAAAAGGTTGAGCAAACGGCTTTATCACCGGATGATTTAAAAGGAATAAAAATTGTATATAAAGATGGAACTTTAGAAATAACTAATACTAATTATAATTTAACAAAAATATATAAAGATTATCCTTATATATCAAATAATGGATTATTTCTGACTTCTTTTTTAGAAGAATATAGGAAAGCAGAAGAAAAAGAAATAAAAGAAGAAAATGGGAAAATTAAAATGACATATAAAAATGAAAAAAATAAATATAACATTAAACAAGTGTTATACATAAATAAATCAAATTTAAGGCCAGAAAATTTACAAATATACGATGTTAACAATGAATGCAAGGTTGACATAGTATATAATGAGATAGAATTTAATATTTAGAAATATATGATAAATCTCAATATAATATTGGGAGAGTTAATATGAATATAAAAAGAGGAGATATGTTTTATGCAGATTTGAGTCCTGTAGTAGGATCAGAGCAAGGAGGAATAAGACCAGTTATAATCATACAAAATGATTTAGGAAATAAATATAGTCCTACAGTAATTGCAGCTGCAATTACTTCACAATTAGGAAAAACAAAGCTGCCAACGCATATAGAAATAGGATCACAAGATGTTGGACTAAAAACAAATTCAGTAGTATTGGCAGAACAGGTAAGAACAATAGACAAAAGTAGACTAAAAGAAAAAATAGGTCATATAGATGATGAAAATCTAATGAAGAAAATAAATAATGCATTAGAATTGAGTATAGGATTAGAATAATATATATAATCGTATGTCGAATTTTATCGAATTTTGACATACGATTTATCTTTACAATTTCCATAATATGGAGTATAATAAACATGATTAAATTATTTCAATTTAATTTTTTTCAGAGATTAATTTAAGTCTTAAATTATTTCAAACAAATCCCAAATCAAATTTAAATAAATAAGATGACTAAAAAAACAGTTATCATTTATAGAAAAGGAGTTATATGAGTAAAAGAATAATATTATGTATTATGGCTATTGTAACCATTCTATTTGTTGTGCTTATAAACAAAACATATGCAAGTTCAGACTGTAAAAATATATCGGAAGAAGACATAAAATATGTAAATGCAACACTAACAAAAATTAATAGAGAGGAATACAATGCAAACCAAAGAGGAATGCACTGGACAGATTATTATGAAATGCCAATGTCAAAAAGATATGAAATAGATAAAAAGTCAATGCTTATGGCATCGACAGAAGGAATGAACATAGGAGGAATTCAAAATGGATACATAGGATTAAATGAATACTGGAATTCTACAGGAGTACTTCAAGGATTAGTAAAAAATAAATTAGTAAATGATAATCTTTATGTAATAGATAAATATACTAATAAAGATACTTTTTTTCCGAAGACTAATACAAATCCACAAATATATAGTGAAGTTTTAAGTAATTGGAAATTTCCTTTTATTAAAGAAAAGAATGGATATTATAGCTTTAATAGTGATAAATATCATATATATAAAGACTACAATACAAAAACAATTAAAATGCATGAAGGCGAGAGATTTGGATTTTATCCATTTAATAATTGCAAAGATAATACAGAAGAAATGATGAAAAGAAATTTAGGGTTTACAGTAAGACTAGATATTCCATTTATAATGACAAAAGATGGAAAAGTTAAAAATGCAGAAAATAATCAATATGAAGATATGGTATTTGAATTTTCAGGAGATGATGATGTATGGGTTTTTGTAGATGATAGATTAGTATTAGATCTAGGAGGAGCTCATGCAAGATTAAAAGGAAATATAAATTTTGCAAAAAATGAAGTATATTATGAAAGTGTATATAATGAAAGTACTGGCCAAGATGAGAAAGACGTGTATAAAAAGGCATTTGAAGATGGAATATTATCACAAGGAAAGCATACATTAAAAATATTTTATATGGAAAGAGCGGCAGGAGAATCAAATCTTTTTGTAAGTTTTAACTTACAAAGTGGAGGAGTAAAGGCTAATTATATAGATAAAGATACAGGTGAATTGTTAGACTCAGTAAGTCAAAGTGGTCCAGTAGGAGAAAATGTAAAAACAGAAGCAAAAAATATAACAAATTATACTCTTGTAGAGAAACCTAAAAAAGAAGAATTTATATTAACAGATGAGATGCAAGAGGTAAATTATTATTATTCAAAAAATTCTAAAGTAAATGTAAAATATGTAGATGAAGTTACAAATAAAGAAATCGCAAAGGAAGAGACAATAAGTGGAAAATATGGGGATAAGTATGTGACTAATCAAAAGGAAATAGATAACTATGAATTTACTAAAGTACAAGGAAATAAAGAAGGAACAATGAAAGGAGAAAATATTACAGTTATATATTATTATAAGCATAAATCGAAAATAACTGTAAATTACATAGATAAAGATACAAATGAGATGATAGATACTAAAGAAGATACTGTATATGAAGGAGATACATATACTTCAGAAGAAAGAAAATATGAAGATTATATTCTAATAGAAAAACCTCAAAATGAAACTGTAAAAATAAAAAGAGAAGATATAACATTAAATTATTATTATCGTAAATTAAAATTTAATTTACAAATAGAAATGAATCTTGAAAAAGCATTAATTAATGGTAACTACTATGGATTAAATGGCAAAATAGGAAAGATAGAAACAGAAATTAGAGATGCTAATAAAAATTCAAGCCTTCAAATTTATTATAAAATTAAAGTAACAAACAATGAGGAAAGAATTGGAAGCGGATATATAACATTTACAATACCTAAAGGATACCATATGATAAGCCCAGATTGGGAAGTAAATGGTAATGAAGCTAAATATAAAGTGGAGGACTTAAACATAGGTGAAAGTAGAGAATATGAAGTAATATTAGAAAAAAATGAAGGTATAGACATAGCTGGAAATATAGAAGCACATGTAAAAATAGATTCTGAAAAAATACCAGAAACTACATTAGAAGACAATGAAGACATGAATAAGTTAATTGTAATGCCAAGAACAGGAAAGATAGTAATAAGTTTGCTACCAATAATAGGAGCTTTACTAATAGTAGCGATAATAATTTATATAAAGATAAAAAAGAATAACCAAAAATAGAATATATAATAAAAAATAGTAATATTAATTAAAAGAGAGTATAGAAAAAGTTGTGTAAATAAATCCTTCCGTGATAAAATAAAAAATATCAAGGAGGGATTTTTCTATGGG
>CALXPX010000059.1 GCA_944390305.1 uncultured Clostridia bacterium | reverse complement strand
TGTTTATATGCCTCTGGGAGAGCTACTCTTCCTCTTGGAGTTCTAGATATATATCCAATTTGTATTAAATATGGTTCATATACATCTTCTATTGTTGTAATTTCCTCTCCAAGTGTTGTTGCTAATGTTTCTATTCCTACTGGTTTCCCTTTATACTTTTTAATTAATGTTTCTAATATTCTTCTATCTATAGCATCTAATCCTATGTCATCAATATCTAGTTTATTTAAAGCTATTTTTGCAATCTCTAGTGTTATTGTACCATTTCCCATGACTACTGCATAATCTCTTACTCTTTTTAAAAGCCTATTAGCAATTCTTGGAGTTCCTCTTGAACGTTTAGCAATTTCTATTGCAGCATCATTTTCTATAGCTATATCTAGTATATTAGCTGATCTTTTTACTATAGTAGTTAAATCTTCACTATTATATAATTCTAATCTTTCTACTATTCCGAACCTGTCTCTAAGTGGTGTTGTTAACGCTCCAGCTCTTGTTGTTGCTCCTATTAATGTAAATTTTGGAAGATCTAACCTAATTGATCTAGCACTAGGTCCTTTCCCTATTATTATATCTAAAGTAAAATCTTCTAAAGCTGGATATAATATTTCTTCAACACTTTTATTTAATCTATGAATTTCATCTATGAAAAGGACATCAAATTCTGAAAGGTTAGTAAGAAGTGCTGCTAAATCTCCTGGCTTTTCAATGGCAGGTCCTGATGTTATTTTTAAATTTGAATTCATTTCATTTGATATTATATTAGCAAGTGTCGTTTTTCCAAGTCCAGGTGGGCCATAAAGTAAAACATGATCTAAAGCTTCTTCTCTTTTCTTTGCAGCTTCTATGTATATTTTCATATTTTCCTTTACTTTTGTTTGTCCTATATATTCGCTTAATGTTTTAGGTCTTAATACATTTTCTTGTTTAGATTCTAAGTCATCTATTACATTAGGGCTGATTAAATTTTCTTCCTCCATTATTTATCTCCCTTTGATTTTTGTTTTTTTCTATTTTCTTTTATGCTTTTTATTTCTTGACTTTTAAAGTTCTTAAGTTCCTTATACCCTATAGCAATAATTGCTACAACAATTAGGGCAAAAGATAGAGCTTTCCATATTCCATCATCTATTAATATAACTGCAAACATTCCAAGAGTTGCACTAGCTCCATAAAGAATTACAACAGCTTGCTTTTGTGAGAATCCTCTTTTCATTAGTCTATGATGAAGATGTCCTTTGTCAGCTTGAAATACGGCTTTTATAGATTTACCTTTTATAATTCTTCTTATAATAGCAAACAAAGTATCAAATATTGGAAGTGCTAATACTAATATAGGAGCTATTAAAACTACCAAAGTAACGGTTTTTGCTACACCTAAAATAGATATAGTAGCTAAGCTAAAGCCTAAAAATTGAGCTCCTACATCTCCAATGAAAGTTTTGGCAGGATTTAAATTAAATGGTAAAAATCCACTAATTGCACCAGCTAATGCAGTTATCAAAATAATTGATATTATTGGTGAATCATTTGTTGCAAATATAATTAAAAGAGAAATGCAAGATATTAATGATGTTCCTGATGAAAGACCATCTAACCCATCTATTAAATTTATAGCATTTGTTATTCCTACAATCCATCCAACAGTTAGTATAAAACTAAGCGCTGGATGAATTATTATTTCATTTATTTTATCTATTCTTATTCCAAAAGAATAGATAATAATTGCTGCTAATACTTGTCCTATTAACTTTTGCCATGGCTTTAAACTTTTAACATCATCTATATAGGCAAATATTGCTAAAACAATTATTCCTATTAGAAAACCTAATAACTTCATCTTATAGTTTTCTTCACTATTTAGCGTTAGGTTATTTTCTATTGTCATAGTAATTACTAAATATATAGCAGATACTAAAAAGCCAATAATTACAGCAATTCCTCCTATTCTTGGAATTGGTCTTTTATTTACTCTTCTATCTGATGGATAGTCAATGGCTCCTACTTTTTTTGCTAATTTAATAGTATAAGGCACCATTACAAATGAAGTTATAAATGCTAGCAAAAATGCTATTGCTATATCTCCCCACATAAATTAGTCCTCCTAATTTTTCTTTATTTTATGCATTTTTCTCTTTTTTTATAAATTCTACAATTTTTTGTACAGCCTTGTTAATTCCTATGCTTGCTATTGGTATTAATATAATTATGTATGGTATGATATACCTTGATTTTGCTTCCCATAAAAAGTGAAATAAAAATCCTCCTATAAATATAATAATTAACAGTATTTGATTATTTGTTATTTCTTTATTTGATAAAATAAAGATTAAAACTGCAAAAAATATAAACATAATTAATATTTTTTCATAATTTCTATTTAGATTATAAAGTGTTAGTACTTGGTTGTCAACTTCTTTATAATTTTGTATTTGGCTTTCTGTCGCAGTTCCTTTATTTAAACTCATATTTCCAAAATTGAATGATAGATTATACCAAATACTTCCGCATGTACTTTCTGCCCACATTGATGCTACTTTTTTAGTATAGAATTCTATAATACTTGTAGGATATTTTATAAATTCTTTTATTCTTAATTCTATATCATTTATAAAATCTTCTTTATTTATTGTTCCTTCTTTCCAATCATCGCCAAAACTATCTATATACCATCCATAACCTCTTGTTGCTCTATTAATTCCTATATCCAAAAATCCTACAACTGGAAAGCTTTTCTCTTTATCTAATTGCAATTTATTTTGCATATATGTTTTATATATATTAGCAGGAAGTATACTTATAGCTAAAAGCGCTATTATCATTACTATTTTTAGTATACTCTCTAATATTTTATTTTTTCTTTTTACATCTTTTTCTTTTATTTTTGCTGAAATAAATTTAATTATATCTAATATTAAGTATATACAAATTGCTAAAATAAATATAAGTATATTCATTCTCAAAAAATATGAGATGGACATTAAAATTGCAGAACCAACTATATATCTTATTTTATTTAACTCTGTATATTTCATAATATAATATATAGAAAATATTGCAAAAGGCAAACTTATAAAGTCTCCATAAATAAATGTTGAAAGTAGTGGCATAGCAGTAAAAGTAAATGCCATTACTAAGAATGCAAAAGTATTTAATGGATTTTCCTTATTTGCAATTTTTTTAGCAATTAAATATAGTCCTAGTATTGTAAAAACATTTGCAATTGCATTAATATATTGTAATATTTTTACATTAGTTGTATTAAAAATCTTAAAAATTAAAGCATAAAAAGTTGCTGTGGAAATTTGCTGAGGATACATTTGTAAATATTCATCTTTTAATAGATTTTCATTATTCTCTTTTATTCTTATTGCTGTATCATATACATAATATTGATCATAATTTGGATTTGCATCCCTTACATTTATCCATATAATTTGCATTATAAAATAAATTATGAATAATGATATCAATATAACTTTTTTACTTTTTTGGTTTATCTTTATAATACTAGATTTATAAAAAATATAATAAAATGCTATAATTGTTATTATTAATGTTATAGCCATAATTATACTATTCGGATTTATAATGATATTTTCACTCATAACATTTTCTAATCTTACATTGTATGCTAAATTAATCATTATTATAGCGACTATTATAATTAAGCTAATTAATTCTATTATATATTTCAAATATTTGTTTATTTTCATATTTTTCCCTTTGTTATTCATTAGTTTCTCTTTTACCATTGTATTCATTTACTAAGTATAATGGTCTATTTTTTGATGCATTAAATATTCTTCCTAAATATTCTCCAATAATTCCAAATAATAATATTTGTACTCCTGAGAAAAATAGTACTAAAAGGATAATTGCCTGGAATGCTTGAATTGCTACATTTTGAGTTATACATTTTATAATAACATATATGAAGTATACAAATAATGCCAAAAATGTTGGTATTGCAATATATGTCGATATTCTGAGTGGAGATGTTGTAAAGGATGTAATTCCATCTATTGCAAGATTAACTAGTTTTTTATAATTCCATTTTGTTTTTCCTGCAACTCTAGGGTCTCTATCATATAAAACTGCCTTTTTTTTGTATCCAATCCAACTAAACATTGATTTTGAATTTCTATCTGTTTCTCTTAATTTTTTAAGTGCGTTTACACATCTTCTATCTAATAATCTAAAATCTCCTGTATCTTTTTGAATTGGAACAGATGTTAATGTTTGCAGTACTTTATAATACATTTTAGATGTAAATTTCTTTAAGAATGTTTCTCCTGCTCTTGTTCTTCTTTGCGCATATACATCATCGTAACCTTCTTCCCAATATTTTATCATTTCTGGAATAAGTTCTGGTGGATCTTGAAGGTCTGCATCCATAAATATTACTGCATCTCCTGTTGCATAATCTAATCCTGCAATCATTCCTATTTCTTTTCCAAAATTTCTTGAAAAATCTACATACGATATTCTTGAATCTTTTTCTCTATATTCCTTTATTAAATTTAGTGTATTATCTTTTGAACCATCATTTACAAATAATATTTCAAATTCATAGTTAGAATTCGCATTAATCATCTTTTCTAATCTTTCATATAAAAATGGTAGTGAGTCTTCTTCATTATATGCTGGTATGATTATTGATATTTTTTTCATTTAAGATACTCTCCAATCATTAGATATTTATTGTTTTGTCTATAATATATTGTGGTCTTTGTTTTGTTTCATCATATATTCTCGCTATATATTCACCTATCATCCAAAGAGAAATCAGAATTACTCCTCCTAAGAACGTAATTGTACACATAAGTGATGTCCATCCTGGAGTTAAATTATTCCAGCTAAATGCGAATGATAATATAGAGTATAGAAGTATTGCTATAGAAATTATTACTGATAATATTCCAAGTCCTCCTACTATTTTTAGAGGCTTTGTTGAGAAACTTAGTATACCATCTTGTGCTAATTTTAACATTTTCTTTAATGGGTATTTTGTTTTTCCTGCAAATCTTTCTTTTCTCTCATATTCATAGGCATATTGTTTAAATCCTACCCAGCTAAATAGTCCTCTTAAAAATTTATTATGTTCTGGTAAAGCATTTATTACATCTACAACTTTTCTATCTACTAATCTAAAATCTCCTGTATCCTTTGGTATTTCTACATCTGATAGTTTATTTAGAGTTGTATAAAAAGCTTTTGCAGTAAATAACTTAAATGCTGATTCTCCATCTCTTGTCTTTCTTTTTCCATAAATTACTTCATATCCTTCTTCCCATTTTTTAAGCATGTCTGGTATTAGTTCAGGTGGGTCTTGAAGGTCTGCATCCATTATAACTACAGTATCACCTGTTACATATTTTAGTCCTGCTGTTACTGCTGCTTGATGTCCAAAATTTCTTGAAAATGATATGATTTTTACTTTTCTATCTTCTTTTGAAATATTTTCTAATATTTCTAATGTTTTGTCCTTGCTTCCATCATTTATAAATATTATTTCATAGTCATATTCTTTTATTTCTTTAATTACTCCTGTAACTCTTTTATAACACTCTTCTGCTACTTGCTCTTCATAATACATTGGTATAACAATAGATATTTTTTTCATTTATTTTCCTCTTTTCCTTGAAATGATTTTATTCTTTTTATTATATTTTTCCACTTAATCTCTTGTATATTTTTTATTCCTATTGTAAATAGTAAACATATAATAGGTAAATAATTATATATATATCTAGATCTAGCTTCCCATATAAGGAAGAATATTGCTATTCCTATTATTGACATTATTAAAATTCTAGTATTTTCATCTTTCTTGTTTTTTATATCTATTATCAATCCTATTAATATTACTATTAGCATAAATAGATATAAGTAATCCATATAAGTCAAAAACAACTTATTAGTTTCATAGTTTATAATTATATCATATAATTTGCTCTCTTTGTTTATTGTATCCCAGCCAATTTTGTTCAATACATAAAATGTAGGATCTGCCCAAACATATATAAATTTGTGTTTTAGAAATGATAAATATCCATATATTCCAAAATCTTTAAGTCTTTGCTTTATTGTCTCAATATTTAAATTAACTTTGTCTTCATGTGTTGGTTGTTGATTTGTAGAATCTACATCATCTTGGCTATATGCTCCCCATCCTATTGATGTTCCTCCATACTCTTCTGGCTTATTTAATCCCATCATTACCCAATGTGTATATGGTATAGCAATGTCTTTATTATCCTTTAATATAAATCTTGTGCATATACTATTATAAGCAAAATTTAATACTATAAATACAATAATAGTTATTAGCAAAAATTTTAAATATTTCTTAAAAGTAAATATCGCATCAAGAAAGATTGATATCAATATTATTGCCGATGGTGCCTTAATCAAATATCCTATAAAAGATGATATTGACATAAGAATTATAAATACTATTACTTGCTTTACTTTTGACTCTTTAAGTTTTTCTTTTGCAACTAGCCAAAAGTAAAGTGTCATTACTGGAAACATTATTGAAAGAGTATCAGAATATACTATAGGAGTATACAGATATAGAGGACTTAGCATAACTAATATTAATGCCATGTTTACTCCTAATTTTTCCCCACCAATTTTTCTTGCTACTAAAACCGAAAAAATAGCTGCTCCAAATACAAATAATATATTTATAATATAAGCTCCAAATTCTCCTCTAAATATTAACATACCGAATATAAGCTATTGCTGTTGCAATAATATTATTAGGGTACAATTGGTAATAATATAAATTTTCCGTTGTGTTCGTTTCATATAATTGTTTAGCTGTTTCCATTATATATTTAAAATCCCAATTATACTCAACTCTAAAATATACTACGGCTAAAATTTCAAGTATTAAAAATATTATTAACAATGCTATAGTTATAATATTGTCCATTTTTTTATTAATTTTATTTATAACAAATTTGTTAATTAAAAATATAAATATTCCTAAAAGTATAACTCCTAATAATGTAAAACCTAAACCACTAGTTTTGTTGCTAACAATATTAAAATATAAAATTGCGCTAAATAGTAGAAATGCAATAATATATACTATCAATTTATAAGCATTAGTAATAATATCTTTTATTTTATCCACTTTCTTGAGTCCTCCATGTTATATCCTTTTTTTAATAGCTCTCATTATTCCTACCTTTTGTAATAATCGAATAAATCTTCTATACCATTTATGTTGCCACATAGTTTCTTTAAATAGCTCAAACTTATAGTTACTTCCATCATTTGTATCAAAGCCATAATATTTATTATATTCTTTACATTCCCATTCATATTTTGCTTGATTAATCATAAATTTATATGTTATAAGTTC
>CALXPX010000058.1 GCA_944390305.1 uncultured Clostridia bacterium | reverse complement strand
TTTGGACCTGTTGCAAGAGAATTAAGAGATAATGATTACATGAAAATATTATCTCTAGCACCAGAAGTTTTATAATAGAAAGAGGTGAAAAATATATGAAATTAAAAAAAGGAGATAATGTAAAAGTATTATCTGGAAACGATAAAGGAAAAACTGGAGAGATATTAGAAGTAATTCCTAAGAAAAATAAAATCGTTGTAAAAGATGTTAATATAAGAAAAAGAGCAACAAAACCTAGAAAAGCAGGAGAAGAAGGAGGAATAATAGCTTCTGAACATCCAATAAATTCTAGTAAAGTTGCAGTAGTTTGCCCAAAATGCGGAAAAGCAGTAAGAGTAGGTTACAAAGTAACAGAAAATGGAAAAATACGTATTTGCAAATCTTGCGGAGCAGAAATAAAGAAAAGTAAATAGTTGAGGAAAGGAGGTCTGTTTAAGACTTATGGAAATATTAAAAGAACAATATGAAAAAGAAGTAGTTCCAGCTTTAATGAAGAAGTTTGGCTATAAATCAATAATGGAAGTTCCAAAGTTAGAAAAAATAGTTTTAAATATAGGTTTAGGAGATACAAAAGAAGATCCTAAATCATTAGAAGGAGCTATGAAAGATATAATGACAATTACTGGTCAAAAACCAATAATTACAAAATCAAAAAAATCAATAGCAGCTTTCAAATTAAGAGCAGGAGTTAATGTTGGAGTTAAAGTTACATTAAGAAAAGGAAAAATGTATGATTTTGCATATAAATTATTCAATGTAGCACTTCCAAGAGTTAGAGATTTTAGAGGAGTATCAAACAACTCTTTCGATGGTAGAGGAAATTACTCTATGGGTATAAAAGAGCAATTAATATTCCCTGAAATAGAATATGATAAAGTTGATAAAATTAGAGGAATGGATATAATTTTTGTTACAACAGCGAAGACTGATGAAGAGGCAAAAGAGCTATTAACTCTTCTTGGAATGCCTTTCAAAAAATAATAAAAAAGGAGGAAATTAAGAGCAAATGGCTAAGAAATCATTAAAAGTAAAACAAGCTAAACCACAAAAATATAAAACAAGAGAATATAACAGATGTAAAATTTGTGGAAGACCACATGCTTATATAAGAAAATATGGAATTTGTCGTATATGCTTTAGAGAATTAGCACATAAGGGAGAAATTCCAGGAGTAAAAAAAGCAAGTTGGTAATTATAAAAAACTAAAAAGGAGGGAAGAAATTTGAATACGACAGACCCAATAGCAGATATGCTAACAAGAATTAGAAACGCTAATAGTGCAAAGCATACAACAGTTGATATTCCAGCATCAAATATGAAAAAAGCAATTGCGCAAATATTATTTGATGAAGGATATATAGTATCTTTTGAAGAGATAAAAGATGAAAAGCAAGGTATTTTAAGAATTACATTAAAATACGATGAAAATGGTAAAAGAGTTATATCAGGATTAAAGAGAATTAGTAAACCTGGTTTAAGAATATATGTGTCAAAAGACGAATTACCACAAGTATTAAATGGATTAGGAATAGCCTTAATTTCTACATCTAAGGGAATAAAAACAGATAAAAATGCAAGAAAAGAAGGATTAGGTGGAGAAGTTATTGCTTATGTATGGTAATAAAAGGAAAGTTAAAATATTAGTATTAATTTCTTTAGTAATAATGATATTGATTAATTGTGGAATAAATGTATATGGAGCAACTTTACCAACAAATATGTATATAGATGATATTGGCATACAACCTATATATACAAGGTATGTTACAATAACTCAAGGAGTAGAAATATCTTTTATAATATTAGTAATAACAAATTTTATATTATATTTTATTGAAGTATTCCATAAAAAATTAACGACATGTAAAATGATATTTTATCCAATAGTATTTATTTTAAATATTGTGTGGATTATAAAATTAGCATCAATAATTGATGAAGCAATAGCATCAACTTATACGAATGCAATTGATAGTGTGACTGGAAATATTGGATTATTACTAATAAATTTAATAATACTAATAATCCAACTAATTATTCTAATTCAATTAGTTATAAATATAAAAAAATCAAAGAAGGAGGAAAATCCAAAATGTCAAGAATAGGAAAAAAGCCTATAACAATACCTGATGGTGTTGAAGTTACATTAAATGAAAATCATATTACTGTAAAAGGACCAAAAGGAACATTAGAAAGAACTTTAAATAACAAAGTTACAGTAAAGATAAATGATAAAGTAATAAATGTAGAAGTTGCATCTAAAGAAGATGGAAATCTTCATGGATTAACAAGAACATTAATTGCTAATATGATAGAAGGTGTAACAAATGAGTTCACAAGAGCATTAGAAATAAATGGTGTTGGTTATAGAGCACAAAAACAAGGAACAAAATTAGTAATGAACTTAGGTTATTCACATCCAGTAGAGATGGAAGCACCAGAAGGAATTACATTTGATGTGCCAAATCCTAACTCTATAATTGTTAGAGGAATAAATAAAGAAATAGTTGGTCAAACTGCGGCTGTTGTAAGAAGTAAGAGACCACCAGAAGTTTATAGAGGAAAAGGTATTAAATATGTAGAAGAGCATATTAGACGTAAAGAAGGAAAGACAGGTAAGAAATAATTAAAGAAAGGAGAAAAATATGATTTCAAAGACAGATAGAAAATTTGAAAGAAATAGAAGACATATAAGAGTACGTAGAAAAATAAGCGGAACATCTGAGTGTCCAAGACTTTGTATGTACAGAAGTAATACTGGAATATACGCTCAAATTATAGATGATGTAAAAGGAATCACTTTAGTTAGCGCTTCTACATTAGATAAAGAAATTAAAACAAAACATGCTAATAAAGAAGCTGCTAAAGAAGTTGGAAGCTTAATTGCTGCAAGAGCTAAGGAAAAGAAAATAGAAAATGTTGTATTTGACAGAAGTGGATATTTATATCATGGAGTTGTTAAAGAATTAGCAGAAGCTGCAAGAGAAGGCGGATTAAAATTTTAAAAAAGGAGGAAAAGTAAGTGCAAGAAAACGAATCTGAATTAAAAGAAAAAGTTGTTTCTATTAGCAGAGTTGCTAAAGTTTTAAAAGGTGGTAGAACTTTCAGATTTAGCGCAGTAGTTGTTGTTGGAGATGGAAAAGGAAAAGTAGGCGTAGGAAACGGAAAAGCTGCTGAAGTTCCAGATGCAATAAAAAAAGCTATTGAAGATGCTAAGAAAAACTTAGTAGAAGTTCCAATTGTAGGAACAACAGTACCTCATGAATTTATAGGAAAATTTGGTAGTGCAAGTGTTATGCTAAAACCAGCTAAAGAAGGTACAGGACTTATTACTGGAGGAAGTGTAAGACCAGTATTAGAACTTGCTGGATATAGAGATGTTAGAACTAAAGTTTTAGGAACTAACAATCCAAGAAATGTTGTTTATGCAACAATTCAAGGATTAAAGAGTATGCAAACTGCTGAAGAAGTAGCTAAAAAAAGAGGAAAGAAAGTAGAAGATATAATATAAAACTAAAATAGTTCAAAGATAAATATAATTAAGGAGGTGTAATCCATATGAAATTAGATGAATTAAAACCAGCACAAAAAAACAAATCAAAACTAAGAGTTGGACGTGGAATTGGTTCTGGGCTTGGAAAGACATCAGGAAGAGGTCATAAAGGACAAAAAGCTAGATCTGGCGGCGGAGTCAGACGTGGATTTGAAGGTGGTCAAACACCATTATATAGAAGATTACCAAAAAGAGGATTCAATAATAAATTTGGTAAAAACTATACAGAAGTAACATTAACTATGCTTAATAAATCAACAGTTTCTGATGTTACAGCAGAAAGCCTAATAAAAGATAGAATCATAAGCAAAGAAAACGATGGAATAGTAATTATTGCAACTGGAAAGCTAGATAAAAAATTAAATGTTAAAGCTGTAAGATTCACTAAATCTGCCAAAGAGAAAATTGAAGCATTAGGCGGAAAGGCAGAGGTGATTTAGTTGTTAAAAACAATAAAGAATGCTTTGAAAACTCCAGAAATTAGAAAAAAAATATTATTTACATTACTTCTATTAGTAATATTTAGACTAGGCTGTTATATAACAATACCTGGTGTAGATATAGTAACACTAAAAGCGGAAGAGGATGCAATGGCAAATAGTGTTACAGAAATGATAAACATGATTTCTGGTGGAGCTTTTTCAAGATTATCAATATTTGCTATGTCAATAACACCATACATTACAGCATCTATAGTAATTCAATTACTTAGTATGATTATACCAGCTTTAGAAAGATTAACTAAAGAAGGTGGAGAAGAAGGTAGAAAAAAGATAGATAGATATACAAAACTTATTACTTTAGTATTATCTTTAGTAGAAGGTTTAGGAATTTATTTATCATATAGATCATCAGGAATATTTGTAGATGATAGCACATTAACTGGTGCAGTAGTTGTAGTATCTCTAATGGCTGGAACATCATTACTTATGTGGCTTGGAGATAAAATCACATCAAAAGGTATAGGAAATGGAATATCTATGCTAATTTTTGCAGGTATAGTTTCAAGTTTACCATCAGCAGTTCTTGGTGTTGCTGGAAAAATAGTTGTAGATGGACAATTTAGTACAATAGGATTACTAACAGCAATAGGAATTGTATTAGGAATAATAATATTAATTACAGGAGTTGTATTTGTACAACTTGCAGAAAGAAGAATTCCTGTACAATATTCAAAAAAGGTTGTTGGAAGAAGAATGGTAGGTGCACAAAATACACATATTCCAATTAAACCAGCAATGGCAAGTGTAATGCCTATAATATTTGCATCATCATTTATGACATTCCCTGCAATGATAATACAATTATTCGTAAGTGATATAGAATCTCAAACTGGATTCTTAAGAATATTATATAACTTATCAATAGCAAGTTCAGCAGGAGGAAGTGTTGGATGGCAATATGTACTTATAAATGCAGCTATATATCTATTACTAATTGTTGGATTTACTTACTTCTATACATATGCAACATTCCAACCAGCAGAAGTAGCTAATAATATTAAACAAAACGGTGGATTTATTCCTGGAATTAGAGCTGGAAAGCCAACAGCAGAATATTTATCATCAGTATTATCTAAAGTAGTACTATTTGGTGGACTATTCTTGGCTGCAATTGCAATACTCCCAATGCTAACAAGTATAGCAGGAATAAATAGTGCATTTGGCGGAACATCAATATTAATAGTTGTTGGTGTTGCAATAGAATTAAGTCAGCAATTACAATCACAACTTGTAATGAGACATTATAAAGGATTTTTAGGATAAAACATAATTAGAACTTATCTTTAAGGTAGGTTCTTTTTATATGAATTTAATTATATTGAAAAAATAATAAATCTATTTTATAATAAGTAATATAAGTTAAATAGAGATTTGACAAAATTAAGAAAACATACTAAAATATTATAGCCAAAGATAATTATAGAAAGGAAGAAAAAAATGTATATTATAATGTTAGGAGCTCCAGGAACCGGAAAAGGAACAATAGGAAATGAGTTATGTAAAAAATATAACTTAGTTCATTTAGCTACAGGAGACATTTTTAGAGATGAAATAAAAAGAGAGACTGAACTTGGAAAAAAAGCAAATGAATATATTTCAAAAGGAGAATTAGTACCAGATGAAATAACAATTGCAATGGTAGAAGGAAAGCTAGATAGGTTAGAAAATGTACTTTTAGATGGATTTCCAAGAACAATACCACAAGCAGAAGCTTTAGATAAATATTTAAAGGAAAATAATAAAGAAATTACTGCTGTAATTAATTTAAAAGTACCAGATGAAGATATTATAAAAAGAACATCAAGTAGAGTAATATGTTCAAATAAGGAATGTGGCGCTTCATTTAATACAATATTTATGCCTCCAAAAGTAGAAGGAATATGCGATGTATGTGGATCACCACTTATAAAAAGAAAAGATGATGAACCAGAAACAATAAAAGAAAGATTAAATGTATATTATAAAAATACAGAGCCTTTAATAGTATACTATACAAAAGTGGGTCTATTAGAAGGAATAGATATAAATATATACTTAGAAGACACTAAAGAAAGAACAACAACAGCTGCTGTAAAAATTATAGATGAAAGGACAAAATAATGGTATATATTAAGTCTAAGAATGAAATTGAAAAAATGAGAGAAGCTTGTAGAATTGCAAACTTAACACAAAAAGCAATAGAAAGAGCAATAAAGCCAGGAGTATCTACTTGGGATCTAGATAAAATAGCAGAAGAAACAATGAGAGAAAATGGTGCTATTCCTGCAGAAAAAGGTTATCCAAGTGGAATAAAAGGAGTACCTGATTTTCCAGGTTCAATATGTGCATCTATAAATGATAATATTATTCATGGAATACCTTCAAAACATTGTATATTAAAAGAAGGAGACATAATTAGTATTGATTTAGTTGCATATAAAGATGGCTTCAATGGTGATTGTGCAAGAACTTATTGTGTTGGTGAAGTATCAGAAGAGGCAAAAAGATTAATAGATGTAACAAAACAAGCATTTTTTGAAGGAATAAAGTATGCAAAAAAAGGAAATAGATTAGGAGACATTTCATCAGCAATAGGTACATATGTTAGAGAAAATGGATTTGATGTAATAAAGGAATTTCAAGGTCATGGAATTGGTAGACAAATGCATGAAGATCCAGGAATTCCTAACTATGGAAAAGCTGGAAGAGGAATAAGACTAGAACCAGGTATGACTTTAGCAATAGAACCAATGGTAGTAGCAGGTTCTGCTGAAATTTGTGAAGGAGATGACGGATGGTCTATTTGGACTGTGGACGAAAGTTTATCTGCTCATTATGAAAATACTATTTTAATTACAGAAAAAGAACCAGAAATATTGACATTAGCATAAAAATATTATATAATATAATAGCTATTGTGAAAAAATGTCTTATGTTTTTTCAATATGTAAACTATTAAATTAGGGGGAAAAAAATTATATGTCTAAAGAAGACGTAATTGAAGTAGAAGGTGTTGTTTCAGAAGCATTACCTAATACACTTTTTAAAGTTAAATTAGAAAATGGACATGAAGTATTAGCTCATATATCTGGTAAACTAAGAATGAATTATATAAAAATACTACCAGGGGATAAAGTGAAAGTAGAACTTTCACCATATGATTTAACTAAAGGAAGAATCACATGGAGAGCTAAATAAAATAGCAGCAAATTATATAAATATATAAAGTTTATTTTATGTGCAGAGTGAAGTACTAAAAGTGCTTGACTCTACATATAAAATAAACTTATGCATAATAATAGGAGGTGTATCAAAATGAAGGTAAGACCATCTGTAAAGAAAATGTGCGATAAGTGCAAAGTAATCAAAAGAAAAGGTGTAATAAGAGTTATATGCGAAAATCCAAAGCATAAACAAAGACAAGGATAATTTTAAATTTGGTATTAACACAAATCTAGCAAGCGGCTGATTTAGATTTGTGTTTATATATATTTCTGTTTTTTTTCTAAAGATTAAATAAAAATAAAGTAATAATGATAAACCTTTCTAAGTTATTACTTTATAATTATTTAATGCATTTCACCTTTAGATAAAAAATAGAAAACACATTAAAAACTAAACTAAGAAAAAAATAATTTTAAGAAAGAGGTGCAAAT
>CALXPX010000057.1 GCA_944390305.1 uncultured Clostridia bacterium | reverse complement strand
TCTTACCATATATTTCACCTAATTATATTTTAATATTAAAGTCTAATTTTGTCAATTATTGTATTTAAAATGTAATAAATAAAGAAGATGCATTAGCATCTTCTTTATTTAGCTTTATTGCTATTTTTCTTTTATTGTATTATCTATTTCTGGTCCTACTATTTCGGTTATCTTTTTTAATTCGCTTTTCATTAAGTTATACATTGATTCAGAATACTGACTATTTCTATTTTCATATTCAGAAATTATATTTTCTATATCTAATAATTCATATCTATCTTTTGCATTCGAACCGTTATCATAAACATAGACTGGTGTGTATGTAGCTTTATCTATTGTAATTTCTCCTGTTTGTCCGTTTTTTCTTATTTCAACATTTAATATTAATGTATCTCTTGTATATTCTTGAGTTTGTGCTGAAAAGAAATTTCCCATTGAATATATTACAAAACCTTCTCTTTTGGTTCCATCATCTAGTGTTACTTCTTTCATTTCCATTGGTTCTGGTACATGTGAGTGATTTCCAAGTATTATATCAGCTCCATTTTTTATTAAAAATTCTGCTAATTCTTCTTGTTCTTCAGTTTGTTTTATTCTGTATTCTGCTCCCCAATGCATACTAACAACTATAAGTTCTGCACCTTCTTCTTTTGCTTTATCTAATTGCTGCTTCATGAAATCTTTATCTATTAAATTAACACAATATTCTTTTCCTGTAGGAATTGGTATTCCATTTGTTCCATAAGTATAGCATAGGAAAGCTGTTTTTATTCCTTCTAAATCTTTAAATAATATTGTATTTTGCTCTTCAACGCTTCTTGATGTACCTGTATGAGCTATGCCATATTCATCTAATTTATCTAGTGTTGAAACCAAACCTGAATAACCTTTATCTATACAATGGTTATTGGCTGTAGTTAATATATCTATCCCCATTTCTTTTAAATCTAAAGCTAGTTCATCTGGTGAATTAAATGTTGGATAACCTGAATAACCTCTTTCCTTTCCTGCCAAAGTTGTTTCTAAATTACCAACTGCGACTGTTGCATTTTCAACATATTTAGTTACATTTTTAAACATTGGAGAAAAATCATATGTATCTGTTTCTGAATCATATGCATCTTTAAAATTTTGACTGTGGCATAAGCTATCTCCTATACCAACAATGTTAATTATTGTATCTTCTGGTAACATTTCTTCTTCCTCTTTTTGCTCATTTTGATTATTTATTTCTTCATTATTAGCATTTCCTTTTAATATATCAGGATTATTAACTAATATATATATTCCAGCAGAAATAGCTATTAATAAAATAATTATCATTACACCTAAAAAGACTTTTAATTTATTTATTTTTTTCTTTCTTTTCATGCATTTCATCCTCCATTTATTTTATGCATTTAGAATAACATACCTTAAAATTTTATTCAATCATTTTCTAAATAATATTTGTATTTTATTACATATTCTATATCTTTTTTATTTAAATATTATTTTTTTTATAAATTTGTATTTTAAAAATTTTTGTATAAATTTTCATTTCATGCACATAATATCAATATAATGAAAAAATTAGGAGGAAAAATGAAAGCGACAGGAGTAGTAAGAAGAATAGATGATTTAGGAAGAATTGTTATTCCTAAAGAAATTAGAAGAACTTTAAGAATAAAGGAAGGTGATCCATTAGAAATTTTCACCGAAAAAGATGGAGATATCATATTAAAAAAATATTCTCCAATAGGCGAATTATCTAACTTTGCAACTGAATATGTAGAAAGTTTAAATAAAATTACAGGACACATTAGCATTATAACAGATAGAGATACTGTAATTGCTGTAGCAGGAACTACTAAAAAAGATATATTAGAACAAAAAATAAGTAGTAGCCTTGAAAAAGTATTTGAAAATAGACAAAAATTTATTGGTGACGGCAATAATTCTATTTTAATTACTGAAAAAGGAAATAAGGAAAAAGAAATGAAACCACAAGTTATAGTTCCAATAATTTCTGATGGTGATGTTATAGGAAGTGTTGCTTTAATTAGCAAAGATGATTCTGTAAAATTAGGCAAAACCGAAGAAGAAATTGTTTCAGTTGCAGCTACTTTCCTTGGAAGTCAAATGGAAATATAATTTTTCCCGATTTTAAGGGCCTCTTTATTTGAGGCTCTTTCCTATTCAATTATTTAATTTGTTCTAATTCAGAATAAATAATATCTATAACATTTTGCAAAATATCATTTGGTAAATTTTCTATTGTTTGATATTTTCTACTATTTAAGTCAAGTGCTTTTATGTGTTCACATAGTATAACTCCAGTTGTTTTTGTTCTATTATCTAATGGAACATGTAATGGAAATTTATTATTCGTATTTGTAATTGGACACACAATAGACAACTTAGTTTTTCTATTAAATATATTATTACTTATAACAACTGCTGGTCTATATCCTGCTTGTTCATGTCCTGATTGTGGATTAAAATTAATTTTTATAATTTGTCCTTGTTCTACCATATTTCCTCTCCTTTAGGTTCTCCCCAATCAATTTCTATTGGCTCATAATCATCTTTATAATTTTCAAACAATTCTTTTATATTTTTTCTCTTATGTTGATTTGCTTTTTCTAAAATAATTTTTCCTTTATCAACAACAATCACAATTTGTTCATTTTCTGACCATTCGACGCTATCTAAAAGTGCTCTTGGTATTCTTATTCCTTGGCTATTTCCCCATTTTTGAATAGTAGTTGTCATTTTATAATCTCCTTTCGTATATACATAGTATATACTATATTATGAAAATTGTCAATTAAATTTGACTATCTTTATAATATTTTTACATTTCAAATTAATTTTATTCTTTACTTTTAAACTAGCTTTTATTCCTTGCTTTTTGGTAATTTTTGTAGTAGAATAATGTCATAATTGTTTTTATATAGAAAGGAGATTTATATGAGTAAATATTATGTTACTACTCCTATATATTACCCAAGTGGTAAGTTTCATATAGGCACTGCTTATACAACAGTTTTAGCAGATTTTTTAAAAAGATATAAAGTGCTTCAAGGATATGATTCTTTTATGCTAACAGGAAATGATGAGCATGGCCAAAAAATTGAAGATAAAGCGAAAGAATGTAACTTATCTCCTAAAGAATATGTAGATTTGCAAGCAAGTAAAGCCAAAGAATTATGGGCAAAAATGAAAATAGATTATAATAAATTTATTAGAACTACAGATGAATATCATATAGAAGCTGTTCAAAAAATATTTGAAAGATTTCTAAGGCAAGGTGATATTTATAAAGGAGAATATGAAGGATGGTATTGCAAACCTTGTGAATCATATTTTACTGAAACTCAATTAGTAGATGGAAAGTGTCCTGATTGTGGTAGAGAAGTTACTAAAATGAAAGAAGAAGCATACTTTTTTAATATGAAAAAATATGCAGATAAATTATTAAAATACTATGATGAACATCCAGATTTTATTGTTCCAGAATACAGAAAGCAAGAAATGATAAATAACTTTATAAAACCTGGTTTGGAAGATTTATGTGTTACAAGAACATCTTTTTCTTGGGGAATTAAAGTACTTAGTGACCCAAAACATGTTATTTATGTATGGTTAGATGCTCTTACTAATTATTTAACTGCTCTTGGTTACTTATCTTCCGATGATTCTTTATTTAAAAAATATTGGCCAGCAGATGTTCATTTGGTTGGTAAAGATATCGCTAGATTTCATTTAATATATTGGCCTATATTTTTAATGGCGTTAGACTTGCCACTACCAAAAACTATTTTCGTTCACAACTGGTTTATGATGAAAGATGGTAAAATGTCTAAATCTAAAGGTAATGTAATCTATCCAGATCAATTAATTGATAGATATGGTTTAGATGCTACAAAATATTTCTTACTAAGAGAATTACCTTTATCCCAAGATGGTTTATTCTCACCTGAAGGTTTTGTAGAAAGATATAACTATGACTTATGCAATGACTTGAGTAATTTACTAAACAGAACTGTTTCAATGGTTAATAAATATTTTGATGGATATGTTCCAGAATATATAGGCACACCTAATGAAGTAGATTTAGAATTAGAGAAAGCTTCTTTAGATGTTATAACTAACTTTACAACTTTAGTAAGTAAATTTGATATTGCAAATGCTATTCAATCTATTTGGAACTATGTTGCTAGAACAAATAAGTATATAGATGAAACAGCTCCTTGGATTTTAGCAAAAAATGAAGAAGATACAGAAAAATTAAAATCTTGTATATATCACTTAATCGCAAACCTTAGAGAAATTGCAATTTTAATCAATCCTTTTATGTCTGAAACATCAGAAAATATGTTAAGACAATTAGGCATTTCAGAAAATATTACTTGGAATAGCTTAAAAGAATATAAAGATATTAAAAATGTAAAAGTCATAGAAAAGGGTGAACCTATTTTTATGAGATTAAATTCAGAAGAAGAAATTAAGTATATTAAAGATTTAATGGGTAAATAAATTACAAAAATGTTTCAAAAGTCATTGCATTTATCAATTTAATATGATATATATTAATTATACCTTTTATGTTTTTATTTTTTCTTTGTTTTTCTTAAGTTTTTATATAGAAAGTGAAGTATTATAAATACTCCACTTTTTATTTTTATATATTATCTTTTCTAATTGTTTCTATTATATTTTGTTTATTAATCTTATTTAATGAATACCTCATTATAGCGCCAATTAACGCAAATACTACAATTATTGCTACAATAGTTGGCATAACTGGGAATTTATATGACATTTCTATTCCTTGGCTAAATGCCATATATAATAAATATGAACCTATTACACCAAGTGGTACTCCTATTAAGATTGCTTTTGTTCCATAAAATATGCTTTCTAATCTAATCATTTTATTAAACTCTTTTTTTGTCATTCCTATTGATTTTAAATTTGCAAATTCTTTACTTCTTAAATTCATATTACTTGTTATTGTATTGAATATATTAGTTATTCCTATTAATGAAATTACTATTATAAAACCATATAAGAATATTGCTATTATTAATATTAATGAGTTTTGAGATTTGACCTCATTTTCTATATTAAACAGATTTACTTTAGGATAATTTTTTGTAATTTCTTGTTCTAATTTTCCTGCATCTTTTGCATTAATATACATCATACTCATAAGCCAATTGTATTGTTCAATAAATTCATCACTAACAATAATTATTCCATTTGCAGATGATGTCATTTCTTGACCCATTGGAGCTTTATCTGTTAAAGTTGCAACTTCTAAAGTTACCGGTATTTCCTCTTCGCCTTTCAATATTTTCGCTTCAAACTTATCTCCTTTTTTGAAATTATAAATATGACCTACTTCTTTTTTGTATTCTCCATTATCTCCATAGTAAACATATTTCTCATAATTATCCATCCATATTACTTTATCTTTTGCATAATCATAACTTAGTCCCAAGTCACTTATATATCTTCTGTACTCATCTTCTCCTAAAGCATAGATTGTTGTGTATGCAATGTTTGCGTCTTCTAATGAATCATTTCCAAATCCTTCTACGTAGTTTTTTCCATCTTCTGTATATTTTAAATTTCTCTTATCTAATCTTAAATTTAGCACTCTTGAAATTGAATATTCTTCTACACCTTCCATTTTTGCTATTTCTTGATAAAGTTTATATGTTTCTTCTTCAGTTTCAGTTTGATCTCCCCTGCTTATACTAATATTGTATTTTATTTGTTTATAAGTAATATTTGATACTTCAAATCCATATTGTACTAGTGATGTAACAGATATAAATATCATTATACTTACAATTAAAGATACAACTGTTGTCCTATATTTTTTCTTATTTCTCTTTAAATTTTTATATGCTACTGTTCCACCTATTCCGAATATTTTCTTAATTACTTTAGGTGATTTTATTTTTTTACTTTTTATTTTTATATCAGTATTACTTCTTATAGCATCAATTGGCGATACTCTTGAAGCTTTTTTAGCTGATGATATACAAGAAAAGTAAATAGTAATTCCTGCTAAAACTACCGAGAAAATTATAGCAAGTACTGGTATGGAAAATATAAATGTAAAGTCTTCTGATATATTCCTCATTAAAGTATTTAATACTACTGATAATATAACATTTACTATAATTCCAAGTAAAATTCCAAGTGGTATTGCTATGATTCCTAATATAAATCCTTCAAATAGTACATTCTTTTTTATTTGTTTTTTAGTTGCTCCAATTGACGAAAGCATTCCATATTGTCTAGTTCTTTCTGTAATAGATATTGCAAAGCTATTTCTTATAACAAAAACACTAGATATTATTATTATTACAAGCACGATTATTCCTACTAAATAAAGCATTCTCATATATGAGTTATTAAGTCCTACACCTTCAAAATTTAATAATGATGTATTTAACATCAAGCCATACTTACTTTCTAAAGTTGCTGGTTCTTCTCCATATACTAATTCATCTAACCCCATATATAAATCTTCTTTTTGCTTTTCTACATCCATTCCTAATATACTGCATGTAACTTCTTTATAATTTTTTAATGCGTCTTTTTTATATTTTACAAATATATTTGCATCCTCTGCTATATTTGTTGTATCTAAAAAAGTTATAACTGTATAACCAGGTGCTGTATATGGTTCTAAATCATAATTAAGCCTATTCATGATTCCTACTATTGTATATTCTTTGCTGTACATTTTTTCTAAATGTTCATCTTCTGTATATATATCTTTTTGAGTTAACTCTTTACCTTCTAAAATTCTTTTGGATATATCTAAATTAAGTTTTTGTCCAACTTCTAAATTTACTTCTCCATTACTAATAATGCTTGAACTAATCACTATTTCATTACTATTTTGAGGAAGCCTTCCTTCTGTTATATTAAATGGCATTTTTGTAAGTCCTGATGAATCATAACCAACTATATTTACATATGGTTTATCTGGGTTAGTACTTCCATTTAAAGTAGCATATCCTAAATCAGACGATAAAAAATATTCTTCTACATTCCTATTTTCTTCTATATATGTTAATTCGTTAAGTGGTACTTCTTTAAATTCTGCATGAAAGTCTCCATATGTGTCTATAGAATATTGTTTTAGTGTACTCTGTCCACTTGTTACCATTCCTGCAACAACTGTTATTAAAGCAGTAGATAAAATTATGCCTATTATTGTTACTAATGTTCTTTTTTTATTTAATTTTAAACTTTTGATTGTTAGTTTATTAAGGATTTTCATTAATGCACCTCCTTAATAATTTTCCCATCTTCTATAGTGAGTACTCTATCTGCTTCATTTGCAATTTCTGTATTATGTGTAATCATTATTATTGTTTGTTTATATTTTTTATTTGTCATTTTTAGAAGTTCTACTATTTCTTCACTTGACTTTGAATCTAAATTTCCTGTTGGTTCATCTGCAAGAATTATTGCAGGATTATTAATTAGAGCTCTACCAATTGAAACTCTTTGTTGTTGTCCACCAGATAATTCATTTGGCAAGTGATTTTTTCTGTTTTCTAATTTTAGAGTTTTTAATAAATCGTTTAATCTATCTTCATCTACTTTGTTTCCATCTAAATCGCAAGGAAGAGTAATGTTTTCTTCAACATTTAATATTGGTATTAAGTTATAGAATTGATA
>CALXPX010000056.1 GCA_944390305.1 uncultured Clostridia bacterium | reverse complement strand
TATAATGATAATATAAATTTTATATTTTTATATTTTATTTTAAATTATTATTATTATTATAAAAATATTGATATTAGAGTTTTTTATTTATATAATAGTATAAAGTAAAAAAGAAAGGGGAGAAAAAAATGAAAGCAAAAGATTTTAGAAAAGAAGCAAGAGAGAGTCTTAGGGGTAAATGGCAAATAGCTTTAATAATATCACTTATATATACAGCAATTATATTTGCGATTAACTTATTATCTACTTATGTTAATGGAATATTTGGAATAGCAATATTAGTAATAACTCCTCCACTTGCTTATGGTACAGCATATGCATATTTTCATTTAAAGAATGGAGAAAATGTAGGATATGCAGATTTTCTTAAAGTTGGATTTTCAAACTTCGGGAAAAGTTGGAAGATAACTTGGGAAATTATTAAAAAATGTTGGTGGTGTATATTATTAATTATAATACCAATAATTATTCTTATAGTAGGATTAGGATCTATTATATACAATAATGTAAGTGGTATATCTTCTTATCCATATAATTCTAGCTATTCTTATTATGATTATAATTATGATGATTATGATTATTTAGATGATTACTATGATTCTTCATCTTCATATAGTGATTATACTGATAGTTATGAAGAATATTTGGATAATTATTATGACAGAAATAATGATTCTTATAGTAGTAGACAAAATGTATTAAAACTTATAAGCGGAATGGCAGCTGGAACAATAATTGTATCTGTATTAGTTATGTTAGGATACATAACAATTGCGGTGCTAGTTACAATAAAAATGATGTTATATGTTCTTTCATATTACATAGCTGTTTCAAATGAAAATCTAACACCTAAAGAAGCAGTTTTAGAAAGTGAAAGGCTAATGAGAGGAAATAGAGGAAGATATTTCTGCCTAGTATTATCATTTATAGGATGGTCATTCTTAGCTGGTCTTGCATCTGGAATAGTATCTATTTCAGGAATAACTATATTATCATCAATTGTAGCAGAAGTTGGAGTAATTCTTCTAACACCATATATGACATTTTCTATAATAGCTTTCTATCAAGAACTATCAAGAAATAATAACAATATAGGTGGTAACCAAACAGTATCTTATGCTACATCAGGAAATAATGTAAATATAGAATATAATAATACATATAATGTTCCTGCAAATAATGAAGATAGTACAAAAAAATGTCCAAATTGTGGAGCAATAAATAAAGTAGATTCAGCATATTGCATAAATTGTGGAAGTAAATTTGAATAAAAAAATAACCAAGAGGTATTAAAGCCTTTTGGTTATTTTTTCTATAAATAAGCATTAAGTTTATCTATATTCTCTCTTTGAAATTTGTTAAAATCTTTTAAGAGTTCAGTAGTACTTTTTTGAATATCAAGTTTACAATTTAAAATTTTTTGACATTGAATTACCCCCATTAAAGTACCTTGAATCATAATTTCAGCAATATGGGAATTACTTCTATCTTTTAATGTATTAAACTGAACACCAGCAAAACTCATCATTTTATCTTTAAAAGGAGTTGCATCAGGTATTTCTCCATATTTTTCAAAATGTTGATTTAGTTGACTTTGAGTGTTACCATATTGTGAATACATAGCAACTAACTCTTTTCTCATTTCTTTATCAGTGACTTTAGGAGCAAGATAAGAAATAGAATCCATTCCCATCTTAGAAATCTTACTAATCTCATTTAATACCGCAAGATCAAGCTGGAAAGAGTTAGAGTCAGGAGTTGAGTTATTAGACTCATTAATTGATTTAATAGTGGTATATTCATCATCAGATTTAGGTTTTGAATCAGAATTAGAAGTGTTAATTTTATAGCCCTGTTCCTGAAGTGATTGTGCATCCATATTGCTATTTTTATTTTCATTTTTGAGATTTTTGTCTTTATCCATAATAACCTCCAATAAAAAAATCTAAAATTATTTTATCCAAATATAAAAAAAATATACAACTAAAGAAGATACCTATTTGTGGTTTTTTTACTAAAAAAGAAAAGATTTTTATTTGAATAAAACTTAAGATTTTGCAAAAAAATATTAAAAATATAAAATAAATTTTTTATATATTATGTCTCATAAAAAAATATATATTTGTAAAATTTTTTGGCAATTTTGTAAAAAATATTAAATTATATAAAATAAAAAATAAAAATAAAAAATAGATTTAGTTATGGTTTAGTTATAGTTGAAATATATTTTAAATTAATATATACTTGATTTATGGAGGAGTCATATAATGTCAAGTAAAAAATGGACTGATGAACAATTAAAAGCAATTAATTTATCTGGCGTGAATATTTTAGTATCAGCAGCTGCAGGAAGTGGTAAAACATCTGTTTTAGTTGAAAGAATTGTAAATAAAATTGTAAATGAAAAAGTAGACATAGATAAAATACTAGTAGTAACATTTACAAATGCAGCAGCTAGTGAAATGAAACAAAGATTGA
Source organism: uncultured Clostridia bacterium (assembly GCA_944390305.1). Lineage (GTDB taxonomy): Bacteria > Bacillota > Clostridia > TANB77 > CAG-508 > CAG-793. Next base: position 5,241 of record CALXPX010000056.1, on the reverse strand, counting down.
TGGATGAAATTTATAAGAAAATTGAGGAATGTCCAGATGACCAGAATTTGCAAAGGCAATTATTACTTATAAATAAAGCTAATATTAGTACAATACATTCATTTTGCTTAAATGTAATTAGAAATAATTTTTTTGAAATAGGAATGAGTAGTAATTTTAGAGTTGCAGATGAATCTGAAATTGAGATTATGAAGCAAGAAGTAATTGAAGATATTTTTGAAGATAAATATGAAAGCCAAGATGAAGAATTTTTTAAATTACTAAATACATATACTAGTTATAAAGATGATTCTTATTTAAAAGATATGATTTTAAAAATTTATGAATTTATTCAAAGTGATCCATTTCCAGACAAGTGGATAGAATCTGCTGTAGAGGATTATAATTTAGAATATACCGATTTTTCTAATACTAAATGGGGCAAAATAATATTAGAAAAAGCAAAAGATAGTATAGATGATTGCAGAGTAAGTTTACTTTCAGCAATTGAAGAAATTAGTTTATATCCAAACTTAGGAGACTTTTTAATTACTTTAAATAAAGATTTTAAAGATATTAATAATATGAACTTTGAAAGCTGGGATGATTTTTTCTTTCAAATAAATAATAAAGTATGGAATACTTGGCCAAGAAAAAATAAAATTTCAGAAGAAGAAAAAGAAGTAAAGGAAAGAGCTAAATCTATTAGAGATTTAGTAAAAGGAAATTTAGAAAACATTCAAAAGTCTGTTAGATGTGATTCTAAAGGAGCAATCCAAGATATTAAAGAAATGTATGATACGTTAAAACTTTTATATAATTTAGTTGAATGTTTTGAAGATGAATTTACTAAGAGAAAAAAAGAGAAAAATATAGTGGATTTTAGTGATATAGAACATTTAGCTCTTAAGATTTTAGTGGATGAAAATGGAAGGCCTACTGAAATTGCTAAGAAATATGATTTTAATGAAATTGAAATTGATGAATATCAAGATAGTAATTCTGTACAGGAATATATATTAAAAAGTGTATCTAATGGCAAAAATATTTTTATGGTTGGAGATGTTAAGCAAAGTATATACAAATTTAGACAAGCTAATCCAAAACTTTTTTTGCAAAAATATAATGAATATATTTTGCCTAAAGATAATGTAGAGGAAAATACAAAGATTTTGTTATATAAAAATTTTAGAAGTAGAAAAGATATATTGGATATAACAAACCTAGTTTTTACAAATATAATGAGTGAAAAATTAGGCGAAATAGAATATACAGAAGAGGAGGCTTTAAATCAAGGAAGAGAATTTGAAGATATTGATTTAGATTGTAAAACAGAACTTAATATTATAAATATGCAAGAAGAAAAAGATGATAATAGTGAACTTCAAGAAGTAATAGAAAATGCGGCACTCGAAGCAAGAGTGGTTATTAGAAAAATAAATGAATTACATAGTAAAGGCATACCATATAAAGATATGACTATTTTATTAAGAAGTCCAAAATCTGTAGCAAGCATATATGAAAAAGAACTTATGCAAGAAAATATACCAGTATTTTCAGATATAACAACAGAATATTTGCATACTATAGAAATTGATACAATTATGTCTTTGCTTAAAGTAATAGATAATCCACTACAAGATATACCACTGGTAACTGTTTTAAGATCTGCAATAGGCGGATTTACTGATAATGAATTGATTGAAATAAGATTAGTAAATAAAAGTGATTTATTTTATAAAGCATTTAAAGAAGCGGAGGATTCAAATTTAATTAATGATAATTTAAAATTAAAAATACAAAATTTTTTAAGCCTTTTAGAAAAACTAAAACAAAAAGAAAAAGAAATGACTTTAGAAGAGTTTATTTGGAATATATATAGCGAAACAGGATATTATCATTATGTAGGTTTAATGCCTGATGGAAATTTAAGACAAGCAAATTTAAAAAAATTATTTGAAAAGGCAAAAGAATATGAAAAGATTAGTTTCAAGGGGCTTTTTAATTTTATAATATTTATGGAAAAAGTAGGAACAACTAATAATGATTTATCTGCTGCAAGAGTGATAGGAGAAAATGATGATGTAGTAAGAATTATGAGCATACATAAAAGTAAAGGACTAGAATTTCCTATTGTGTTTTTATGCGGAACAAGTAAAAAATTTAATTTAAGAGATATGAATGATAAAATTGTATTAGATAATCAAATAGGTATAGGTGTTAATTATTTATCTAATGGAATAGAATTTCCAACACTTACAAAAGAAGCTATAAAAATAAAATCAAAAAAAGAATCTATTTCAGAAGAAATGAGAATTTTGTATGTTGCATTAACTAGGGCAAAAAACAAGCTTATAATTGTTGGAACAAGTAAAGATATAAATAAAGATTTAGAAGATAAAAGACAAGAACTAAATAAATATTATAAATTTAATAAACCAGAGAAGTTAAATTCTGAAATTGTTGAGAAATATAGAAGTTATCTTGATTGGTTAGAGTTAGTTTATGAATATAATGAAAAAAATACAATGGAACTTAATATATATAATAAATCTGATTTAGTAAAAAAAGATATTAATGAAGAGCAAGATGATAAAAAGAAAAAAGCAGATTTAATAAATGAAATTAATAATCATGAAATAGAGAATGAAAAATATGAAAAAATAGATAAATTACTAAATTTTAAATATGAATATGAAAAAAATGTTGACCTTCCAACAAAAACTTCAGTAACAGCTTTAAAACAAGAAAAAATGATAGCAAGAAAAGTTCCAAGTTTTGAAGAAGATAAAAATATTACAGGTGCTAGAAAAGGAAGTATAATTCATTTGATTTTAAGTAAAATATCGAATGAAAAAAATATAGAAGAAGTAGAAAATTTAATAAATACTTTGATAAACAAAAATATAATAACAGAAGAAGAGAAAAAAGCTATAAATATGAATGTTATTAAAAATTATTTAAATTCAGATTTGTATTTAGAACTTCAAAAAGCAAAATTAGTAAAAAAGGAAACACCTTTTTATTTAAATATAAATTCTAATGAAATATATGAAGAAACGGATGAAAAGATCTTAGTGCAAGGAATTATAGATTTATATTATATAAATAATAAAGATGAATTAATTTTAGTTGATTATAAAACAGATTATTTAAAAAATAATGATGAAAAAGAACTTATAGATAAATATATTACTCAATTAAGATTATATAATATTGCATTAGAAAAATCTTTAAAAAGAAAAGTAGAATATACATATATATATTCTACATATTTAAATAAAAAGATATTAATTAAATAATAATAAAATAAAGTTAAAAAGGTAGAAAGGAAATTTATGAGAATAGACAAATTTTTAAAAGTATCAAGAATTATAAAAAGAAGAACTGTTGCAAATGAAGCCGCAGATGGAGGAAGGATAAGTGTAAATGGAAAAATAGTAAAGCCAAGCTATGAAGTGAAAATAGGAGATATAATAGAAATAAAATTTGGAGATAATATATCTAAATTTCAAGTAACCCAAATACCAAAAAAACAAAGTGTAAATACTGAAGATGTAGTAAAAATTTTATAAAACTACTTGTACATAAAAATACTATTTGATAAAATATTTATGGAAAAACGCAAAGGAGAAAAAATATGGAAAAGATAAAAAATAGGGTAAAAGGTATAACGTTAATAGCATTAGTTGTAACTATAATAGTATTACTAATATTAGCAGGAGTTGCAATTAGTCTTACAATAGGAAGTAATGGAATATTTACAAGAGCAGAAAATGCTGTAGATATATGGAAAGAAGCAAGCGAGAATGAAGAAAAAGAACTTCAAAATGCAGAAGATTTTATTGATCAATATACAAACAATAAAGAAGATATAAAAGTATCAGATGTAATTGGTGGAGATAAATTTGATACTACAACAACAATAAAAGATGAAAGCGGAGATGATATAACAATACCAGGAGGTTTTGGAATAGCTGATGATTCAGGAATAGATATTGATGATGGTATAGTTATAGAAGATGAAAAAGAAAACCAATTTGTATGGGTACCAGTAGAAAATATTAATAATATGATTAAAACAGAAACTGTACCATTAAATAAAGTGCAAATATCAACAAATAAATATAGTATTTTAAGAATAATAGATAGTAATAAACAAAATTATGGGACAGTAAAACCAGGAGATACATCTTCAGTAAGAGAGCCTGATGTATTAAGCGATTATGATACTAAGAGTGAAAATATAAATACAATTTTAGAAAAGGATGGGACAATAGAAGATTTGGCTCAGGAATTTGTTAATGAATATACTAATATGGTAAAAAGTATAGAAAAATATAATGGATTTTATATAGGAAGATATGAACTAACAGGAAGCTTGGAAGATCCAAGAGAAAAAAGTGGACAAGTTTTAACTTCTGGAAATTGGTATGAATTATATAACTCTTGTAAGAAAATTGTAAACACAAATTATGCTAAAACATCTATGATATATGGTTGCCAATGGGATGAAGTTTGTAACTGGCTTAAAGATGAATATAATACTGATACAGATTCAAGCTCTTTGGGAAACTATAATGCAGTCATAAACACAGGTACAGATTCAAACTATGAAGCAAAAAAGATATATGATTTGGCAGGTAATTACTGCGAATGGACACAAGAAGCTCACGGTGATCTTAGCAGAGTTACAAGAGATCCATATACGATAGATGGAAGTGGACAAAAAGTAGCAGCTAGCAGATTTATTGTTGCGCCTCAAAGTGGATTTTCTTTAACAACCAGAGCAACACTTTATTTAAAAATTTCTGATTAAAAATCTTCAAAAACACTTGAAATTCTCTTATAAATATGTTATTATAATAAATAGCGATTTAAATTAAGCATAGGAGGTGCAGTAAAATGGCTAAATGTGAAGTTTGTGGAAAGGCAGTTTCAAACGGAAATAAGATAAGTATTGCTCGTTCTCATGTAAGTAGAAGAGCACCAAGAACATGGAAACCAAATCTTAGAACAGTAAGAATAAAAGTAAACGGAGAAAACAAAAAAATGTCTGTATGCTCTAAATGCTTACGTTCAGCAAAATTAGGAAACATGTAATTTTAAAAAATATATAAAACATCATCTAATTTAGATTAGGTGATGTTTTTTCCATATGTTTTCCATATGTAGTTAGTCTTTTATTCCAAAAATAAACTTAACAAAACCTCTTAAAAATTTTGGAACTTTTTTTACAACAATAGTCATAATCCCTCCTTA
>CALXPX010000055.1 GCA_944390305.1 uncultured Clostridia bacterium | reverse complement strand
ACCCGGCTTATAGGTTTACTTTTTATATAAATTTTTAATATCATCTGGAATAGGAGATGTAACTTCTATTTCTTTTTTTAATATTGGATGAATAAAACTTATTCTAAAAGCGTGAAGAGCTTGCCTATTAATATATTTAGATGCAGTAGCATATAATGTATCTCCCAGGATTGGATGACCGGTAGACGCCATATGAACTCTAATTTGATGTGTTCTTCCAGTATGAATAATGCACTTTACTAAACTTAAATCTATATTATCTATGTTAAAATTTTTTATGACACAATATTCTGTTAAAGCTTTTTCTCCATTTTCATTTATACATCTTTCTATAATACTATCTTTTTTTCTTGAAATTGGTTTGCTTATAATATCGGAGCCTTTTAATGTTCCTGATACTACGGCAAAATATATTTTTTTATTTATTTTTATTTTATCTTGCACATATTCATTTTTAGCAAACATAACTATCCCTGATGTATCTTTGTCTAGTCTATTGATAGGTCTAATTTTTCTTTTTAAATTAATTTTATCAAAGTAATATTTAAGCCCATTAGAAAGACTATCTTCATAATGATTTAAAGATGGATGAACTGGCATGTTATAAGGTTTATTTAGAATAATTAAGTATTCATCTTCATAAAGTATATCTAGATCCATTTTACATGGAATAATATTAGTATTATCTTCATCAAAATCTAATAATACTTTGATTATGTCATTATTTTTTACTTTCATATCTAGATAGATATCACTACTATTATTTAGAAAAATTTTTTTATTTTTCTTTAGTTTTGTAAGAAGTCTAATAGATATTCCTAACTTTTCTCTAAGAACTTGTCTTATATTAAATTCATCATTTACAACGTATTTTAATTCCATAAAAATCCCTCATAATTATTTTACCAAAAAACTTGTACTTTTTCTATATTTTATATATAATACTTCTGGAGGTTAGAATATGGATTTTATAGAGAGAATAAAAATGCAAGCTAGAAAAGAAATCAAAACTATTATTCTTCCTGAAACAGAAGATATAAGAGTTTTAAAAGGAGCAGAAATAGTATTATCAGAAAAAACGGCTAATATTATATTACTTGGAAATGAAGATGAAATAAAGAAATTAGCAATGGATAATAATATAAAAATAGACGGATGTAAGATTATTAATCCTCTTCTTGAATCAGATAAATTAAACTATTATGCTGAAGAATTATATAATCTTAGAAAAAATAAAGGTATGACTAAAGAAGAAGCTATAAATATTTTAAAAACTAATTCTAGGTATTTTGCTACTATGATGGTAAAACTAGGGGATGCAGATGGATATGTATCAGGAGCATCACATCCAACATCTGACACTCTAAAGCCAGTACTACAAATTATAAAGGGAAAAGAAGGAGTAAAAACATTATCTGCTTTTTTCATTATGTGCCTTCCTACAAATGAGTTTGGTGAAAACGGAGTATTTATTTATGCAGATAGTGGTATGAATGAAAATCCAAATGAAGAACAACTAGCAGATATAGCGATAACTTCAAGTAAGTCTTTTAAGGAATTAGTAAATCCAGATGGAATACCTAAAGTTGCTATGCTTTCTTATTCAACTAAAGGAAGTGCTCATTCAGAGCTAACTGAAAAAGTAGTAAAGGCTACTCAAATAGCACATAGTAAGGATCCGGATTTATTATTAGATGGAGAATTACAATTGGATGCAGCAATTATTCCAGAAGTTGCTAAAATGAAAGCTCCAGATAGTCCAATAAAAGGAGAAGCCAATATATTAGTATTCCCTGATTTAAATGCTGGAAATATAGGATATAAATTAACACAAAGGTTAGCTCATGCTAAAGCATATGGACCTCTTTGTCAAGGTTTAGCTAAACCTGTAAATGATTTATCTAGAGGATGTTCAGCAGAAGATATTGCAGGTGTAGTTGCTATAACTTGTATTCAAGCTCAAAATATGGGAAAGGAAAATTAAGTATATGATAATCTTAGTATTAAATTCTGGTAGTTCATCTCTTAAGTATCAATTAATAGATACACAAACTAAAGAATTATTAGCTAAAGGTAATTTTGAAAGAATAGGACAAAAAAATGCTTTTCTTACACATAAGGTAAAGAATCAAAAACACAAGTTTGAATTAGATGTGCAAAACCATGAAATGGCTCTAAATATTATAATAAGTAAACTTACTAGCAAAAGTTGTGGTGTTATTTCAGGTATAGATAAAATTGATGCAATAGGTCATAGAGTAGTACATGGTGGAGATAAATTTAAATCATCAATGCTTGTTACTGATGAGGTTATTAAAGGACTAGAAGAATGCATAACTTTAGCACCACTTCATAATCCATCTGCTATAGCAGGAATTAAAGCATGCATGGAAATAATGCCGGATAAACCTAATGTTGTGGCTTTTGATACAGCTTTTCATCAGACAATTCCAGAGGAAAGATACATTTATCCTATACCATATAAATATTATGAAAAATATAAAATTAGAAAATATGGAGCACATGGTATGTCTCATGACTATGTTTCTCATAGAGTAGCAAAATTAAAAAATGTACCAATTGAAAATTTAAAAATAGTAAATTGTCATTTAGGTCAAGGTGCAAGCATTTGTGCAATACAAAATGGAAAATCAGTAGATACTTCTATGGGATTTACTCCACTTGGTGGAATACCAATGGGAACAAGGTCAGGAGACTTAGATCCATCAGTTGTTACATATATTATGGATAAGGAAAACATTTCTCCAGAAGATATGAATGATATTTTAAATAATAAATCAGGAGTATTTGGTGTTTCAGAAGTTTCAGTAGATTTTAGAGATATAGAAGCAGAAGCTGAAAAAGGAGATCATAATGCAAAACTTGCTATGGATATTTTTATATATGATGTATCTCAAACAATAGCTAAATATGCAGTTGCTATGCAAGGGATAGATGTAATTACTTTTACAGCAGGTGTAGGGGAGAAAGGAATAGAAGATAGAGAAGCTATTTGTGAAAATCTAAAATATTTTGGAGTAAAAATAGATAAAGAATTAAATAATCATAAAAATATAGAAGCTAAAGTATCTACTCCTGATTCTAAAATAGAAGTATGGGTAATTCCAACAAATGAAGAATTACTTATTGCTGAGGACACAGAGAAAATTGTTAGAAATATTTAGTATAAAATTATAAGAAAGGAATTATTAAAAATGAAAATATTAGTTATTAATTGCGGAAGTTCATCACTAAAATATCAATTAATAGATATGCAAAATGAACATCTAATTGCAAAAGGAACATATGAAAGAATAGGAGAGGCATCTTTTTTAACACATAAAATAAATGGAGAAAAATACGTATTAGATCATCCTGTAAAAACACATAAAGAAGCATTAGATTTTTCAATAGAACAATTATTAAATAAAGACTATCCAGCAATATCTGATTTAGCAGAAATAGGAGCAGTTGGACATAGAATAGTTCATGGAGGAGAATATTTTAGTGATTCTGCTGTTATAAATGAAGAAGTTATAAAAAAGATAGATGATTGTTCAAGTTTAGCTCCAGTACATAATCCAGCAGCAATAGTAGGAATAAGAGCCTGTATGGAATTAATGCCTGGTAAACCAATGGTGGCAGTTTTTGACACAGCTTTCCATCAGACAATTCCAGAAGAAAGATATATTTATCCTATACCATATAAATATTATGAAAAATATAAAATTAGAAAATATGGAGCACATGGAACATCTCATCTTTATGTTTCAAGAAGAATGGCTGAAATATTAAATAAGCCTATAGAAAATTCAAAATTTGTGATTTGTCATTTGGGCCAAGGTGCAAGCATTTGTGCAGTTCTAAATGGAAAATCAGTAGATACTTCTATGGGACTTACTCCACTTGGTGGAATTCCAATGTGTGCAAGATCAGGAGATTTAGATCCATCTGTAGTAACTTATATTATGGATAAAGAAAATATTATGCCAAAAGATATGGAAACTATGCTTAATAAAGAATCTGGTGTTTATGGTATATCTGGTGTATCAGTAGATTTTAGAGATATAGAGGATGCTGCCGCAAAAGGTAATAAAAGAGCAAATCTTGCATTAGAACATTATAAATATATTGTTGCACAATTTATTGCTAAATACGCAGTTTCTATGCAAGGAATAGATGGAATAGCTTTTACTGCAGGAGTAGGAGAAAATCAATGCAGAATAAGAAAAGGTATTTGTGAGAACTTAGCATTCATGGGAATTAAGATTAATGATGAAAACAATAGTATAAAAGGAGAAGAAGTCCAAATATCTGCAAATGATTCAAAAATTCCTGTATGGGTAGTTCCTACAAATGAAGAATTAGTAATTGCAAGAGATACTTTAAGACTTGTGACACAATAAATAATTATTATGGAGAAAATAAAAATGAAAAAATTAAAATATAAGGATGTATATAATAAAGTTAATCATAATCCATATTGTCAAATAACAAATATAACTCAAAAATATACAATAAAATCTAATGTTAAAAACTTTTTAAAAAACTCATGGAAAACTTTACTTATTATATTTATAATCTTAACAGCAATTTTTATATATACATTTTGGAATAATTTAATAGTTGTTCTTTATTGTTTACTTTTAATTTTATTTTTACTTATAACAACTATATTTTATAATTCATATAAAATTACATTAGAAGAGGAATGCTTAAAATTTAAAATAAATATGCAAGAAAATATAATTCCTTATGATAAATTAGCTAATATATACTTATCGAAGGAAAAAACAACTTTTTTCTTTATACCATTTTATTATTATAATTTAAAAATTACATATTTATATGAAAAAGATAAATTAGGCATGTTCTCATTTCCAACATTTATGCTAAACAAAAAGGATATTATAAAATTTTTCTCATGTTTTGAAGTAGAAGCATATAAAGATGAACAAGAAAAATTAGAAAAAGAAAATAAAGATAAGAAGAGCTTTTATAAAGCAATAGGAATATCAATAGGAATATTTTTAGTTGCCTTATTTATAGTAGCAATTTTTATGTATGCCTTTATGAAATGAAAAGAACATATTAATTTAAATAGCATATAATGTAATAGACATATATCTATCAAAATAATAAGTTTATAATTAAATTTTTTATTTATTTTAATGTAAAGAGGCTTTTTTATGAATAATACTACTAATAATATTAATGATACTATCGTTTTAAAATTCGGAGGAAGCTCAGTTTCGGATAACATAAATTTAAATATTGTAGCAAAAAAAATTATTGAATTTAAGAAAAAAAATAATGTAATATGTGTTGTTTCAGCACAAGGTAAAACTACAGATAATTTAATAAAAGAAGCAAAGGAATTAAGTGCTATTCCTGATGACAGGGAAATGGATGCACTTCTTAGTACAGGTGAACAAATTTCAGCTGCTAAGCTTGCTATACTTTTGAACATGCTAGGATATAAGGCTATATCACTTACTGGTTGGCAAGCGGGAATATTTACAAATTCAGATTATCAATCATCAAAAATAATTGATATAAATACAGATAGAATACAAAAAGAATTAGATAATGATAGAATAGTGATCGTTACTGGTTTTCAAGGTATTGATAAAAATAGTAATATTACTACTTTAGGTAGAGGTGGTTCTGATACCACAGCGGTTGCGGTTGCTGCAGCTGTAAAAGCAAAACATTGCTATATTTTTTCAGATGTAGATGGAGTATATACTGCAGATCCAAAATCTGTAAAATTAGCACATAAACTAAGTTCTATTTCATATGAAGAGATGTCATATATTTCCGGAGAAGGTGCAAAAGTTTTACATGATAGATGTGTAGAATTAGCAGAAAAATATAATATGCCAATTATTACTGCTTCTACATTTAATAAACATAAGGGAACTAAAATCAGTACAAATATGGAAGATACTGTTATTAAGAGCATTATTAAAAATGATAATATTTTACTTGTAAAAGTAGGTAATATAGATAATCCATATAATTTAATAAAAAAATTAATATCTAATAATATAAAATTGGGTAAATATGCAATAAAAGAAAGTTCTTTAGAATTTACTATTAAAAAAACAGATAGAGCAAAACTTGAAAAATTATTAGATAATAAGTCTTATAAAGTTTCGATTGATGTTGTTACAAAAATATCTTTAGTCGGTTCTGGAATTTCAAATCATTTTGAAATTTTAGAGTCAATTGTAAATATTCTTGATAAAATAAATGATGATATATTAGAATTTGATGTATCTGCTTGTAAAATTTCTATTTTATTTAATAAAATAATTGATACAAAATATTTAAATGAGCTTCATGATAAGTTAATGATGTAAATCTGTATAATTTTTATATAATAAACTTGTATCTATGTTAAAAAGCAAAACATAGCTGCAAGTTTATTTTTATTGTCATATTTAAACTATTTAGTGAATATAATTAATTATGAAGAAAAAAAGACAAGTTTTAGGAGGTAAATATATGATTCAAGAAGAACGTAAGACAACCTTTAAGGATGGAGGAAATAATAGTATCCAAAATTTGATTTTAGAAAACAGAGAAAAGTTATCTATTTCAGGAGTTTTAGATGTTTTAAGTTTTGATGATCAAATAGTAATATTAGAAACTGAATTAGGAATGCTTACAATAAAAGGTGAAGATTTAAGAATTAATAAATTAAGCATTGATACTCAAGATGTAATAATAGAGGGCAATATCAATAGTCTAAGTTATAGTGATAAAGAAGAAAGAAAGTCTGGTAATTTATTAGGAAAGATTTTTAAATAAGAGAGGAACAAATGGATAATTTTTTTAATGGACAATTGGGATTGTTTCTTATGTATATAGCTGGTGGAATATTAATATGTTTGACATATGATATATTTAGAGCACTCAGAAAATCCATAAAAACATCAGATTTGGCAACTTATATAGAAGATATTATTTTCTTTATTATTGTTTCGATATTCTTAATATACTTAATTTTTATTGTAAATGATGGTAGCATTAGAGGGTTTATTTTTATTGGGCTTATTCTTGGAGGTGTACTTTATTATTTTACTTTAAGTAAATACTTTATGAAAATATCCATTTTTATATTTACTTTTTTAAAGAAAATTTTACTTGCACCTATTAGATTAGTTTTAAAGATTAATAAAAAATTGATTTGTTTTATATGTATAAATATACAAAATTTGACAAACGTATTAAAAAAACTTCCTAAACTTCCAAAAAACAAGAAAAAAATTACTAAAGAAAAAGGATTTTAAGAGATTTTGTAGAATAATAATAATAGAGATTTTATATTGTTATTTGGAGTGAAATTTACCTATGAAAAAATTACTTAAATATATTTTTATTATATTAATACTTGCATATGTTATACATATTTTTATTGATCAGCAAGCGACATTAAATTCATATACAACAGAAAGTAAAGAATATCAAAGTCAGATAGAAAGTGCTAAAGAACAGCAGGAAGAACTAAATTCTACAATACAAGATTTAAACTCTACTGAATATATAGAAAATGAAGCTAGAGAAAAGCTAGACATGTATTTACCAAACGAGAGAGTTTATATAGATATAACCAAGTAAAATTTCCAATACTTGGTTTACTTTTTTTATTTTTTATAGTATAATAATTATAGTGTTTTCATAATTATTTTTTATCTTTTTATTTTCCACAAAACAAAATAATGAATA
>CALXPX010000054.1 GCA_944390305.1 uncultured Clostridia bacterium | reverse complement strand
TAGCTTTAGTATTAGTCATAATTGGTGCAATAAACTGGGGATTAATTGGATTATTTGGGTTTAACCTAGTTGATAGTATCTTTGGCACAATGAGTATGGTAAGTAGAATTATATATACCTTAGTAGGAATCTCAGGATTATGGACTATAAGATACTTTACGTATGATCATGACTAAAAAATTTAAAAATGAACTTTAGGGATATACCTTAAAGTTCATTTTTAATTAACATAACTTTAAATGTTTTAAAAACATAGCATAATACTTAACATAGAATTTTACTTAAATATAAAAAAGTAAGAGAGAATTCTTCATGACAATTGGAATGAGTATTAGACTAGTCCATTCAACAAAAAGTGCAAAAATTAAAGGAGTTATCATAGGATATGACTCTGTAGGAAGGTAAAGAAAAATGTTTCCAAAGGTAAAAAGATAAATAAAACATATTGAAAATTAAAATATATAATAATAAAATATAAACAATAAAAATAAGAAGGTGATAAAAATAAATATATTAGTTGGATTAATTATACCATTTTTAGGAACTATGTTTGGTGCTTCTATAGTGTTTTTTATGAAAAATAAAATAAACTTAAAACTAGAAAAATTTCTACTAGGTTTTGCAGCAGGTATAATGATAGCGCATCAATTTGGTCATTAATTATACCATCAATAGATATGGCTGAAAAACAAAATATTATTTCTTGGATACCAGCTGCAGTAGGCTTTATATTAGGGATACTTTTTCTTCTAATATTAGATAGTATAATTCCTCATTTACATTTAGATAGTAATAAACCAGAAGGACTAAAAGCAAAGCTTAAAAATGCAACAATGCTAACTTTGGCAGTAACTTTGCATAATATACCAGAAGGTATGGCAGTTGGAGTAATACTTGCAGGAATGATATCTCAAAACACAGGAATAACACTAGAAGCAGCGATGACTTTATCTCTAGGAATAGCAATACAAAATTTCCCAGAAGGTACCATAATATCTATGCCATTAAAAAATGAAGGATTAAGTAAGTCAAAATCATTTATATATGGAATGTTATCTGGAATAGTAGAACCAGTAGCAGCAATAATTACAATACTTCTTACAAGTATAATAACGCCTATACTTCCATATCTTTTATCTTTTGCAGCAGGAGCAATGATATATGTTGTAGTAGAAGAACTTATTCCAGAACTGCAAGCAAAAGAACATTCTAATATAGGGACTATTGGCGTAGCCATTGGTTTTACAATTATGATGATATTGGATATAGCACTAGGATAATTAAAAATAAGGAGAAAAAAGATGAGTTTTTATGATAATTTAAAAGATAATGCAAAAGAAGACCAAATTGAAAGACTAGTAGTTGGAGCAATAATTACTAATAAAAATGCTGAAATATTACTTATAAAAAGAAAAGCAGATGATTTTTTAGGAGGAATATTTGAAATACCAGGAGGAAAAGTAGAAAATAAAGAAAGTATATTAAATGCTCTAATAAGAGAAGTAAAAGAAGAAACAAATTTAGATGTAAAAAATATTAATTCATATATAGATAAATTTGAATATTTATCTGGAAGTGGAAAAAAATGTAGACAATTTAACTTTTATGTAGAAACTAATGCAGATGAAAAAAAGATTAAATTAACAGAACATGATACATATAAATGGATAAATTTAGACGAAATAGAAGCTCAAAACAATATATCTAAAGAATTAAAAGATACTTTATTAATATATAAATTTAATCAAGAACAAAAAAGAAAATTACATAATATTATTAACAATTAAATACATTTAATATTACTATTGACTATTAAGGTAAATATGTATAAAATATAAATATCCAATAAAGATAACAAAGAAAGGATTTGAAAAATGCTTAAAACCCTTGATGCTGTATATATATATATATATATATCGAAGGATTTAACAAAATAAATTTATGTAAACATAGAAGAGAAGCTATGCTTTTTAGACGAATCTAAAAGGCATAGCTTTTGTTTGCTAAATTAATAGAGAATAAAGGAGTAAAGTTAATATTAATTAAATATGCACAAAAAATAAACTTAAGAAAACAAAATTAGGAGGAAAAACAATGAGAAAAAAGGAAATAACTACTAAAAAAATAAAAAGAGGAGTAAAAGGAATAACATTAATAGCATTAGTTGTAACAATTATTGTTTTATTAATATTATCAGCAGTAGCAATAAATTTAAGCATAGGAAATAATGGGATATTTAAAAGAGCAAAAGATGCCGTAGATAAATATGAAGAAGCCAGTATAAATGAACAAAAAGAATTAAATAGTGTATCAGATTTTCTAGATGAAAAAACAACAAAAACAGTAGTTCAAGCATATAAAGATGGAGAATTAGAAATAGGAGACTATGTTGATTATCAAAATCCAGAAAATAGAGAATATACAAGTCCAAAAGAAAAAAATGGAGTAGCAGATCAAAAAATTATAACAAATACAACTACTAAATGGAAAGTATTAGGATTAAGTGAAGACGGAAACAATTTATTATTAACAACAGTAGAACCAATAAAAATAAATGAAGCGGCAAATCCTAATATAGATAATTCATTTAATGAAGAAATTGTAACAGAAATAAATGAAACAAAAGAATTTTATATGTATGGTGCAGAAGCTTATGTATATGGAATAGATGAATTAAATAAAATGAGCGAAATATATAAAAACGATTTAGCTCAAGAAGTAAGACACATGAAAATAGAAGATATAAATAATTTACTAGGAATAGTAGTAAAATATGATAACCCAAATGCAGGAGTATATAAAAAAGATGACGTAAATTATAAAAACAATCTATCAAGCCAGGGGACATTAGGATATAATTATGTATTTAAAGAAAATGAACAAACACCTAAAAGTTCATTAGGGTTAGAGAATGTGGAAGTCGGACATGAAGAGCAATTAAATACATATAGATATTACTATGATAATGAGGATTTAAACATAACAGATATAAAAATAATTAATGTTGCAGCAGGATGGGAAAATAATGGCTCAAATGATTATTATTTAGCATCTACAGGAATAGATGCTAATGACTATGCAGATTTTGGATTAAGCAGAGCAGATGGATGGATAAATAATGGAAGAGACACTGTTTTTTCATCAAATAATGATGAAAGATATATTTATAATCTCATTAGACCAGTTGTTGTTTTAAAAAAGGACGTTACTGTAAAACAATTAAAAAAAGCAAATACTTATGTTGTAAGAAGCCGTTCATATGAGGAATATTCTTTATATGATACTGAAAAAGGAGAGGACATAGTTGCAAATGAAAGAGTTATTGTAGAAACTAAAGATGGAATTGAATTTGATGGAAATGCTGAAGAAGTAAGAAGCGATGTCAATGATAGAATATTAGAAGTAGTTGGTTATTATTACTCAGGATATTTAAAAGTTACTATATATAAAGATGGAAAACCATATTATATAGAAAGAATTATACCAGAAGGAAGGCCAAGTTAAAAATAAAAAGCATAACATACCAAATTGTTATGCTTTTTATTTTTAACTTGACATATTTATATATTTAGTGTAGTATATATATGTTAGGAGGCTAACAAATGTATAAAAATGACATTGGACTTAAGATTCATATAGTCTCAAGACAAATAAAAAGAAAAATGGATATGGTTGTTAATAAATATCATTTAACTAGTGTGCAATCAGCAATTCTTGGATACATATATAGAAAATCAAAAAAAGATAAAGTTTATGCTAAAGATATAGAAAAAGAATTTGATATGAGAAGAGCAACCGCGGCTGGAATATTACAACTTATGGAAAAACAAGAATTGATAGAAAGAGAAAAAGTAGGAAATGATGCTAGACTAAAAAGTATAGTTCTAACAAAAAAAGCATTAGAAATACAAAATGAAATCCAAAAAGTAATAAGAGAAAATGAGAAAAAAATAAGAAAGGATTTAAGCAAAGAAGAGATAAATGAATTTTTAAGAATCTTATCCAAAATGTCAAAAAATATAAATTAATTAAGAAAGGACAAATATTATTTGTTCTTTTTAAATCGCTTTAATTACATTTGTAGTCAAAATAAGAAAGGAAGGAAAAACAATATGATAAAAAAACTAGCAAGTTACATTAAAGAGTACAAAAGACCAAGTATATTAACACCAATATTTGTAATTTTAGAAGTTATAATGGAAGTAATTATTCCACTTCTTATGTCTAAGATAATAGATATAGGTATTCCTAATAGTGATATAAAATATATATTGGAAATAGGAATATTACTTACAATATCAGCAATCATGTCACTAGCATTTGGAATGCTTTCTGGAAGGTTTGCTGCAAAGGCATCATCAGGATTTGCAAAAAATTTAAGACAAGCGATGTTTTATAAAATACAAGATTATTCTTTTGAAAATATAGACAAATTTTCAACATCAAGTTTAATTACAAGGCTTACAACAGATGTAACTAATGTTCAGATGGCTTTCATGATGATAATAAGAATTTTAATAAGAGGACCTGTAATGCTAATAGCATCATTATTTATGGCATTTAGTATAGATGCAAGACTTTCTTGTATATTCTTAGTATCAATACCAATCTTAGGAATAGCTTTATTCTACATAGCAATAAAAGCACATCCAAATTTTGAAAAAGTATTTAAAAAATATGATAAATTAAATAGAGTAGTGCAAGAAAACGTTGGCGGTATTAGAGTTGTAAAGGCATATGCAAATGAAAAACATGAAGAAGAAAAGTTTAAAGAGGTTAATAATGAAGTATATACATACTTTAAAAAGGCTGAAAAAATAATTGCTTTTAATAGCCCTATTATGCAATTCGTTGTATACTTTTCAGTATTAATAATTTCATGGCTAGGTGCTAAATACATAATTGGAGGAACCTTTCAAACAGGTGAATTATCTAGCTTAATTACATATGCTTGGCAAATTTTAATGAGCTTAATGATGCTTTCAATGGTATTTGTTATGATAATAATGGCACAATCTTCTGCAGAAAGAATAATAGAGGTATTAGATGAAGAACCAGCAATAAAAAACAAGAAAAATTCAATAAAAACAATAAAAGATGGTTCTATTTCGTTTGAACATGTAAGTTTTGCATATAGTGATGAAAAAGATGCAGATAAATATGCTTTGCAAGACATTAACTTGGAAATCAAATCAGGAGAAACAATTGGTATAATTGGTGGAACAGGAAGTTCAAAATCAACTCTTGTTCAACTGATTCCAAGACTATATGATGCAACAAAAGGTACGGTTAAAGTAGGCGGAAGAGATGTAAAAGATTATGACATGGAATCACTTAGAGATAGTGTATCAATGGTTTTACAAAAAAATGTCCTATTCTCAGGAACTATAGCTGAGAATTTAAGATGGGGAGATGAAAATGCAGATGATGAAGAACTAGAAAAAGTTTGTAAATTAGCTCAAGCAGATAGCTTTATACAAGAGTTCCCAGAAAAATATGATACTGTAATAGATCAAGGTGGTACTAATGTATCTGGTGGTCAAAGACAAAGGTTATGTATTGCAAGAGCACTTCTTAAAGAGCCGAAAATATTAATACTAGATGATTCAACTAGTGCAGTTGATACAAAAACAGATAGTTATATAAGAAAAGCATTTAGAGAAGAAATACCAAATACAACAAAAATTATAATTGCACAAAGGGTTACGTCAGTAGAAGATTGCGATAGGATTATAGTAATGGATGAAGGAAAAATAAATGGAATAGGAACTTCTGAAGAATTATTAAAAACTAATAAAATATATAGGGAAGTATATAATTCACAAATGAAAGGAGGAGAAGAAAATGAGTAAGAAAAATGAAAAAAATAACAAAAAGAAAACAAGTGGCATTAATTTTAGTACAATTAAAAGACTTTTAAAATATGCAACAGGAATATACAAAGTTCAATTTGTTATAGTTATAATAAGCATTATAGTAAGCAGTATTGCTAATGTAATGGGAATACAGTTCTTACAAAGATTAATTGATGACTATATAACTCCTCTAATGGGTAAACAAAACCCAGATTTAAGTAATTTGTTTATGGCAGTTTTAGGTATGGGAGGAATGTACTTAATTGGTATAACTGCAACATATCTATATAACAGATTAATGATAAACATTTCTCAGGGCGTTTTAAGAAAAGTGCGTGAAGATATGTTTAATCATATGCAAACCTTACCTATAAAATATTTTGATACACATGCTCATGGCGAAATAATGAGTACATATACAAACGATGTTGATACTTTAAGAGAAATGATAAGTCAAAGTATTCCACAAGTATTCTCAGCAATTGTTACAATGGCAAGTATATTAATATCAATGCTTACAACGAATGTATACCTAACACTTATAGTATTAGGAATGGTTGTATTAATGATATTTTGTGCAAGATACTTTGGAGGAAACAGTTCAAAGTTCTTCGTAAAACAACAAGATGACATTAGTAAAGTAAATGGTTACATTGAAGAGATGATGGCTGGACAAAAAGTTGTTAAAGTATTCAATTATGAAGAAGAATCAAAAGAAAAATTCGATAAATTAAATGAAGAACTATGCGATAGTAGTACAAAGGCTAACATATATGCAAATATTTTAATGCCATGCATAGCAAATATAGGAAACCTAGGGTATGTATTTATCGCTATAATAGGTGGGATGTTGTCTGTAAATAACATATTAAGTATTGGTAGCATAGCAGCATTCTTGCAATACATTAAAGCATTTACAAACCCAGTAAGTCAAGTATCACAACAAATGAATTCAGTTATAATGGCATTAGCTGGAGCAGAGAGAATATTTACTCTAATTGATGAAGAAAAAGAAGCTGATAATGGCTATGTAACACTTGTTAATGCAAAAATAGAAAATGGAAAATTAACTGAAAGCAAAGAAAGAACTGGACTTTGGGCTTGGAAACATCCACATCATGATGGCAGAGTTACTTATACTAAATTATGTGGTCATGTAGAATTTGAAAACGTAAACTTTGGATATACGCCAAATAAAATGGTACTTCATGATATAAGCTTAGAAGCTAAAGAAGGTCAAAAAGTATCGTTTGTTGGTGCAACAGGTGCAGGTAAAACTACAATTACAAACTTAATAAATCGTTTTTATGATATTCAAGATGGTAAAATTAGATATGATGGAATAAACATAGAGAAAATAAAAAAAGAAGATTTAAGAAAATCACTTGGTATGGTACTGCAAGACACAAGTTTATTTACTGGAACAATAAAAGACAACATAAAATATGCCAATTTAAATGCCACAGATGAAGATGTTGTAAATGCTGCAAAACTTGCAAATGCAGATCACTTTATAAGAAATTTACCAGAAGGATATGATACAGTTATATCTGGAAGTGGAGAAGGATTGTCACAAGGACAAAGACAGCTACTTTCAATTGCAAGAGCAGCACTATATAATCCACCTGTATTAATACTAGATGAAGCAACATCAAGTATTGATACAAGAACAGAGCAAATAGTACAAAAAGGTATGGATGGACTTATGAAAGGAAGAACTGTATTTGTAATAGCTCATAGATTATCAACTATAAGAAATTCAGAATTAATTATGGTTTTAGATCATGGTAGAATCTTAGAAAGAGGAAATCATGAAGAACTTATGAATAAAAAAGGTATGTATTATGCATTATACACAGGAGCAATAGAAATAGACTAAAAAGAAACTTT
>CALXPX010000053.1 GCA_944390305.1 uncultured Clostridia bacterium | reverse complement strand
TTTTGAAAGGTGGTATATATGGAAGCAAGAGAAAAAAGTTTAAGAATTTATGATACAAAAAGAACATTTTTTTCAAAATTAAGTAGTACATTTACGAAAATATTAACTCCTACAAAAACAGGAATAAACAATTTATTAATAAGTATAAAAAGAAACTCAATGTTAAAAAGTTATTTCCAAAGCATAAATTGCAAGGAAGAAGATAAGAAAGAACATTTAACAAAAAAATTTGAAGAAAGCTATTCTTTGTATTTAGAATCAATAGATCAATTAGTAATAGATACAATATATAAAAGAGTAAAAACAAATGCTGCAACAGAATTTGA
The DNA here is from genome assembly GCA_944390305.1 of uncultured Clostridia bacterium. Lineage (GTDB taxonomy): Bacteria > Bacillota > Clostridia > TANB77 > CAG-508 > CAG-793. The sequence goes on along the minus strand of CALXPX010000053.1, from coordinate 8,011 downwards.
AAAAGATGCTCTTTCTAAGTATTATAATGTAATACACTTAAAAGAGAATGATGAACTAGAATACAAACTTAGAAAACAAAAATACTTATTAGAGTTAGATTATAACAATGTAAAAGAGTCTAAAAAGCAGAAATTAATAGAATCATATAATGTAGTTTATTTATATGAGATGGAACAAATTTTTAAAAGACTTTTAAAACATTATTCTATGAAATTATCTGAAAAATTAACCCCAATGCAAAAAGATGAAATGTATGATAAAATTTTCGATACACTAGAAGATTACATTACTAATATTTTACCTCTAAAAGAAATTACTGATCCAGAGCTTATAAAACAATGTAGTTTATTTGAAACATATGAAGTTGGAAAACTAGATCAAGTTGATATGCTAGATAAGAGGATGATTCTTTTAGGAATCAGTAGAAAATTATTTGTACATAGTCTACCTTTAGTAATAGCAGAAAAATGTTATGTTAAATTATTAAAAGATACAAGAAATTTAATAGTAGATACAAAAGTGCCAAGAAAAAGAGAAAATGCATACCAACTATTATTAAGAATGTTTGAACAATACAATAATAAACTTTTAGCAGTAAAAATTTATTGGGACAAGCCTGAGCAAAAAAATGAATATATAAAATTTGCAGAAAAATGTAAAGCATTAGAAGCTACAAGAGAAAAAGGGTTAAAAAATTACGATATAAATAAACAAATTATATACATAAGAGAAGATATGAGAAAACTAGAAAAATATAATGATAAATATTATAGAATATTACAATTCTATAGAAATAGACTAGTTAATTTAGGAGATATGAGAGCATTAAAAAATTCTTGCAAGACAGGAAATTACAAAAGAGGAAAAGGAAGAATAAGAAAGGGAATAAGTAATGAAGCAGCATGCTGATATTCAGTATATAGGAATAGAAGAAAATAAAGAATACGAAGAAATAATAAACAAAGTAATTGATGAATGCTTTTATAATGAAGGATTAAACAAGTTAAAGTTATACATAAGTATAACTTTAACTGTTCCTGAAAATATACAAAAAATAAATAAAAAATATAGAAATATAGATAAGCCAACAGATGTGTTATCTTTTCCTATGTTCGAAAAAGAAGAAATAAAAGAAATTTTAACTAGTAATTATATGTTAGAAGATGTTTTAGGAGATATAATTATATCAATTCCAAAGGTTAAAGAGCAAGCAATAGAATATGGACATAGTTTTGAAAGAGAACTTAGCTATATGGTAGTACATGGTTTTTATCATCTTATGGGATATGATCATATAAAAGAAGAGGACAAAAAAGAAATGAGAAAAAAGGAGGACGAAATCCTAGATAAACTACATATAACAAGGGGAGAATAATATATGAAGAAAAAGGATGAAAGACTCTATAATCATAATTTTATAGAAGCTTGTAATAATGCAGTAAATGGAATTGTATATGCTGCAACAACGCAAAGTAATATTAAAAAGCAACTAATTATAGGTGTAATAGTAATGATACTTAGCCTATTTTATAATTTTACAACAGCTGAGTTTTTGTGTCTAACATTTGCTGTATTTTTTGTCATATTTGCAGAAATGATAAATACAGCAGTAGAAACAGTAGTAGATTTGTATGTTGATACATATCATCCAAAAGCTAAAATTGCAAAGGATGTAGCAGCAGGTGCTGTGGTGCTTGCAGCTTGTAATGATATTGTCGTTGCATATTTTCTGTTTTTTAGAGAAACAGAACTTACACAAATGGGACAAAGTATATTTAGTCAAATGATTTCTTCACCAACGCACTTGGCTTTTGTCGGAGTAATACTTACTGTTATAGGGATAATTGCAGTAAAAGCAGCTTCGAATTCTAAAAAACAAAAGAACCTAGCTAAAGATGCATTTATACCAAGTGGACAAACTGCTTTGGCATTTGCAATATTAACAGCTATATGGATAAATACACAAGATCCTGTAGTATTTTGCTTAAGCTTAGCATTATCTGTATTAGTAGCAGGAAATAGACTTAATGACACTAGAAATTTAGGAGAAGTAGTATTTGGCGCATTTATGGGACCTTTAATAGTAATATTAGTATATGGACTAACAATTTTTAAAATGTAGGAGAAACTTATGAAAAAGAAAGTAGTATTAATAATAGTAATTATTTTATGTATAATTGCAATAGCAGTTTGTAGTGCAATTTTATATTACAAATCAACACAAAATAATAATATGGTATTTTTAGGAACTGATGTAGTAAATAATAAAGAAACTGGAAATACTATTGTAGCGGGACTAGATAGTAGTGTACAGATTTTTAAAGGAAACGATAGACCAATTGCTGTAATGATAGACAATAACAAAGATGCTATGCCACAAGCAGGACTTAATGATGCATATATAGTATACGAAATAATAGTAGAAGGTGGAGAATCAAGATTAATGGCTCTATTTAAAGGAGCAAGTTTAGAAAAAATAGGACCAGTAAGAAGTGCAAGACACTATTTTCTGGATTATGCACTAGAAAATGATGCTATATATGTTCACTATGGATGGAGCCCACAAGCCCAAGGTGATATAAAAACATTAGGAGTAAATAATATAAATGGAATATCAGAAACTACAAATGAGTTTTGGAGAGTAAAAGATAAAAAATCTCCACATAATGTTGCAACATCGACAGAAAAAATACTTCAAATAGCTAAAAACAAAAATTACAGAACAACTTCGTCTAAAGATAGCGTTTTAAATTATGTAACAGAAGAAGTTAGTTTGCAAGATGGAGAAGTAGCTGAAAATATAACCATTCCTTATTCTGATTCAAATATTGTAAATTGGATATATAATAATGAAACTAAGAGATACACTAGGTTTTCAAAATCAAAAGAACAAACAGATTGGACAACCGGAGAAGATATAACTGCAAAAAATATAATTATAGAATTTATTGCTAATTCAACATTAAATGATGGAGAAAATAAAGGAAGACAAACAATGAATACAACAGGAAGTAAAGACGGGTATTATATAACAAATGGAAAAGCAATAAAAATAAAGTGCGAAAAAGTTTCAAGAAGTTCTAAGACAGTATATAAAGATTTAGAAGGAAATGAAATAGATGTAAACGATGGAAATACATTTGTGCAAATTTGTCCAATAAATGCAAATGTAAAAATAGAAGCAGCAGTAAATGAATAGGAGCAAAAAAATGGAAAAATTTAAATCAGGTTTTGTAACAGTAGTTGGAAAAACAAATGTTGGAAAATCAAGTATTATAAATAGATTAGTGGGAGAAAAAATATCAGCAATAGCAAATAAACCGCAAACAACAAGAACAAGAATAAGAGGAATAATAAATAGAAAAAATTCACAAATAATCATCATGGATACACCAGGCCTACATAAATCAAAATCAAAATTAGGAAACATGATGAATGAAAACGCAATCACATCTATTCCAGATGTAGATATTGTACTATATGTAATAGACGCAACAGAAAAAAGTATAGATGAAAGAATATTGGATAAAATAAAAGAAAGTAACAAAAAAACAATTCTTATAATTAATAAAATCGATTTAGTAGATGCTAAAAAAGTAGCAGAAATAATAGATAAATATAAAAAAATATATGATTTTACTGCTATAATACCAGTTTCAGTAAAAAAAGAAAAAAATATTGAAGATATATTATTAGAAATAGAAAGTAACTTAAAAGAAGGTCCAGCATATTATGATACTGAGGAATATACAAATCAAACGTTAAGAGAGCTTGCAGAAGAAACAATAAGAGAAAAAGCATTAAAATTATTACAAGATGAGGTTCCTCATGGAATATTAGTAGAAGTAACGAAAATGAAAACAAGAAAAACCATTGAAATGGAAAAAATTTACGATGTAGAAGCAACAATTTTTTGTTTAAGAGAATCACATAAGGGCATAATAATAGGGAAGAATGGAAATATGCTTAAAAAGATAGGAACTTATGCTCGTGAAGACTTAGAAAAAATGCTAAATACAAAAGTGAATTTGAAGCTTTGGGTAAAGGTAAAAGAAGATTGGATCAATGATATGAGCATAGTTAAGAAATTTAAGGCAGATGAATAGGAGAGAAATGCTTATGTTAAAACAAATTGCTTGGAATACTTTTAAAACGACTGGAAATATAAATACAATGCTAGAACTTTTAGAAGTAGACAAAACTTTTGATAATATTAAAAATGCAAAAGATAACAAAAATGTACAAAATATAAATAATATTGATGCTATAAATAATAATAGTAATTATTTTAATCTTAAATAAATAAGGATGTAGAAAAAGAAGTAAAAATGGGAGTTATAAAAACAAAAGGAATAATATTAGCACAAAATAATATGGGTGACTATGATAAAATGTGCACCCTTCTTACTCCTGATTTAGGAAAAATAGGATGTAGTGCAAAAGGAGCAAGAAGACCAAAGAGTACTCTTATGGCAGGTACTCAATTTTTGTGTTTTGGAGACTTTTTAGTTTATAAAGGTGCAAGTACATATCATATAAATTCTTGTGAGCCAATAGAAATATTTTATAATTTAAGATTAGATTTAGATAAATTAACATATGCAACTAAAATTGCAAAAATAGTAAACGATGTAACAGATGAAAATCAAAATACATATAGAATACTTCAATTAACATTAAATACTATATATATGATATCAGAGACACAAAAAGATTTAGAATTTATATTATCAATATTTAAAATAAGATTATTAAGTATCTTAGGATTTAGACCTATAATAGATAGATGTGCAAATTGCAAAGGCAAAGAACATTTAAGATATTTTAGCTTCAAAGATAGTGGATTTAAATGTGAGACTTGTGCTAAACTCGACAAAGGAGCGATAAGAATTAGTGATTCGACAATAAAAGCAATTAGATATATAATAATGGCAGACGCTAAAAAAATATATTCATTTGAAATAGCTGATGAATATAAAAAGGAATTACAGTTATTAAGTAAAATATATTTAAATGAATGTTTAGAAAAAGAATATTAACCAAAAAGTAGTTGTGCTTTTTGGTTTTTTTATATTTTATGTTCTTTCCATTGAAAAATATGAAGAAATGAGATAAAATAGTACAAAGTAAAATTAGGAGAAATATATGAATAAAAAATGGAGAATAAAAGGATACGATGAAGAAAAAATAAATCAAATATCTAATAAATATAATGTTAGTTTTTTAGTTGCTCAAAGATTAGTAGAAAATAATTTATCAGATAAAGAAATAAAAATATTTTTAAATCCTACTAGAAAAGACTTTCATGACCCATTTAAATTGCCAGATATGGATAAAGCAGTAGATAGAATTCTAAAAGCTATGAATAATAATGAAAAGATTGTGGTATATGGAGATTATGATGCAGATGGTATTACAAGTACAACAATACTTAAAAGATATATGAAAGATAGAGGGATAGACATTGGAACATATATTCCTAATAGATTAAATGAAGGTTATGGACTAAATGAAGAAGCAATTACAGAAATTGCAAAAGAAAAGTATGATTTAATGATTACAGTAGACTGCGGAATAACAGCAGTAAAGGAAGTAAAAATAGCTGAAAAATTGGGAATAGATGTTATAATAACTGACCATCACGAAGTACCAGAAGAGATTCCAAATGCAATTGCAGTTATAGATGCAAAAAGAAAAGATAATAAATATCCATTTGATAAGCTTGCCGGATGTGGAGTTGCTTTTAAATTAATACAAGCTTTAAGTATAAAATTAAATTTACCTGAAAGTGAGTGGCTTAAATATATAGATATAGCTTGTGTTGGAACTATTTCAGATATAGTTACTTTAATAGATGAAAATAGAGTAATAGCTAAGTTAGGGTTGAAGTTGGTAGAAGTAACTAAAAATATAGGTTTAAGAACTTTAATTGAATTATCAGGATTTAAAAAAATAGATTCTACAGCTATTTCTTTTGGAATATCACCTAGAATTAATGCATGTGGAAGAATGGGACATCAAGAAGATGCTTTAAAGCTATTTTTAACAGATGATCCAATTGAAGCAAGAAAGCTAGCTCAAAAGCTTGAAGAATATAATAGGCAAAGACAAGAAATAGAAAAGAAAATATTTAATGAAGCAATAGAAATGGCATATAAAAACAAGGATGAATCTTGCATTGTAATAGGAAAAGAAAATTGGCACCATGGAGTAATAGGAATAGTTTCTTCAAAAGTAACAGATTTAACATATAAACCAAGTATACTAGTTTGTTTTGAAGGAGAAGATGCTAAAGGATCTGGAAGAAGCATACCTGGATTTGACTTACATGAAGCAGTATATAATTGTAGAGAACTTTTAACGGCTGCAGGTGGACATAGTATGGCAATAGGTTTAAGTTTGAAGACAAATAATTTTGAAGCTTTTAAAGAAAAAATTGAAGACTATGCAAATAAAAAAAATATAAAACAATTAATTCCAGAGCTTTTAATTGATTATGTAATTACATCAAAAGATATAAATGTAGAAGAAATTAGAAAATTACAATTATTAGAACCATTTGGAGAAGGAAATAATATACCAGTTGTTATGTATAAAAATCTAAAAATAGATTCAATAAGAGCTTTATCAGAAGGAAAACATTTAAAATTAGTATTAACAGATGGAAATATTTGTATTGATGCAATAGGATTTAATATGGGAGATTTATCTAATATATATCAAATTGGAGATAAAGTAGATATTGTAGGAAATATAGGAATAAATCAATTTAAGAATATAGAAAATATACAAATTACTCTAAAAGATATAAGAAGTAGTGTAGAATAAAACTATAGGAATGGAGGTATATATGTCAGAAATAAAAGATATGACAATAAAAGATATAATTGCAGAAATGAAAAAGCATAATAGAAGAACTGATACAAAATTAATAACTAAAGCATATAATTATGCTGTTTCTCATCATGGTGATCAAAAACGTAAGTCAGGAGAACCATATATAATTCACCCAATGCAAGTGGCATATATATTATCAACTTTAGGATTAGATGATGCTACTATTTGCGCTGCATTAATGCATGATTTAGCAGAAGATACAGATGTAACAATAGAAGATATTTCTAAAGAATTTAGTGAAGAAATAGCAGAAATGGTAAATGGAGTTACTAAACTTGGAAAAATAAATTATGTAAGTGCAGAAGAAGAACAAGTAGAAAATTACAGAAAAATGTTTTTAGCTATGGGAAAAGATATAAGAGTTATACTAATTAAGTTAGCTGATAGATTACATAATATGAGAACTCTAAAATTTTTATCTAGAGATAGGCAAATTGCAAATGCAAGAGAAACAATGGACCTTTATGCACCACTTGCAAATAGATTAGGTGTATATTCTTTAAAATGGGAATTAGAAGATTTAGCTTTTAAATATTTGTATCCAGAAGAGTTTAGAGAATTAGTTGCAGGAATAGATAAAAAAAGAGAAGAAAGATTAAAATTTATTGATGAAATTAAAGATGAAATTAAATTAAATTTAAAGAAAGAAAAAATAGAAGGTGAAATTACTGGTAGAGCAAAGCATTTATATTCTATTTATAGAAAAATGCAAAGAGATAATAAAACATTAGATCAAATATATGATCTTTTTGCATTAAGAATTCTTGTTAATTCTGTAAAAGATTGTTATGCGGCATTAGGTGTAGTACATGAATTATATACTCCAATGCCTGGAAGATTTAAAGATTATATTTCTGTCCCAAAACCTAATATGTATCAATCTTTACATACAACATTAATAGGGCCAAATGGAACACCATTTGAAGTGCAAATAAGAACATATAACATGCATAGAGTAGCAGAATTTGGTATAGCTGCACATTGGGCATATAAAGAGTCTAGCTTTTTAAAAGGTAAAAAAGCAAATGTAGTAGTTACTGAAGATAAATTAGCATGGCTAAGAGAAAGCTTAGAATGGCAAAAAGATATGCAAGATCCCCAAGAATTTTTAAA
>CALXPX010000052.1 GCA_944390305.1 uncultured Clostridia bacterium | reverse complement strand
TTTTGAAGTTAATTCAACAAGTTCAGGAAGTCTATCATACATTAAAGGCTCTCCACCTGTAAAAACTATAGTTTCAACGCCCATTATTTTGGCTTCTGTAATAATTTTATAAACACTATTAAAATCTAATTCTTTTAGATTATCAATATTATTAGTAGCATTACTAGAGCAATGCTTACAATTCCTAGCACATTTATTAGTTAACTCTATTTTTATTTCTTTTAACATATAATCACTCCATGAAGTATAAATGTGTAATTATTATATACCAAATTTCACAAATTTTCTATATTACCATTGAATTTTAATAGTAATTCATATATAATAATTCTAGAAAGAGAGGATATATACAAAAAAGGGAATTATTAAAGACTTATTGAAAAAACGGAATTGTGAAGAATTTTTAAAATTCCGTTTTTCCTTTTATCTATTTACATTTTGATTTTTAGAATAAATTTCTAGATGAATAAGTATGTAATTGATTCTTAGTTAAAAATTTAATACTAGTATAATATTTATTATGCCTTTGAAAAATTGTTTTTTTGAATCCACACTTCTCATAGTAATTACATGGAAAAGTTATTATTATGAAACATTCTTACAAATTTTGTCATTTGTCATTTAATATTTGGACCCATGTTGTGTTTTGATTTTATTCTCCTCAGGATGATACAACAGCTGTGCAAGCGACTGTAATAGAAAAAGAATACGTAGAGTCTTATACTGATTGATGGAAAGGAAAATTTCGATGGAAACATAAATACTTTCCACAAGAATTCAATATTACAGTTCAATATAGTGATATTGTAAAATGTTTGACAACAAGGAGATTTTGAAGAAGTTGATATGAAATTGATTACATATTTGAATTGAATGGTGAAATTTAAGTTCAATCTATTTGTACAATTGACTGATTCGCAAAAGTAAACAAATATATTAAATATATCTATAAAAAATACCTACTGTTTCTATAGAAAAAACAGAAAAAAGTTTGCAAATATAGATATTGACTATCTTGGAAAAGATAGGATAAATTCTGATAATGGTAAAGAATGATTGTAAACAATTATCGAGTATGCTATTATAGTGTTATAGTATAATACAAGGAGATTAACCATGAATAAAAAGTTTATATTATATAGTGTATCGGCAATATTTTTAACGTTTTTAGGTTTTTTTAATAATATTACATGGCTTTATGTTTTTATAGCAGTATTTTTTGAGTTTTATTACATTAGAAAAATTTATAAAAAAGATAAATCTAAAATTAATTATATTGGATCAATATATTTTATAATTATGATATTAATTGGAATATCAGCAACAGGATATAGCTTTATAGCTTATTATTTATTTGTGTTTTTAATATTTTTTTGGACAATCATAAATATAATATTTTTTATGTTTACAAAATTTGAATTATTAAAAAAAATAAAATGAAAATTATACTAGCTCTTATTATAATAGTGCTAATGTGCATTATGATAAACAAATTGATTATAATTAAGATACCATATCAAGAGTATGAGGCTCAAAGTTTGAACGGTATGTTTAACAATTCTATAAAAGTAATAAAAAATATGAAAGATTTAGATACACTATTAGAAGAAAAAGAAATGCTTAGTTTAGAAATGAGTACAGCAACAACACAACAGAGAATAAATGATTATATAAATAAAAAATTTGAGGAAGAAAAGAAAAAACTAATAGAAACGTTTAAAATTGATAATGACTTTTTTAATAAATATTATATTATTTTAATAAATGATGTGTCAGGAAATACTGCTTCACCACTTGGGTTTGATTATATAACTTATAATAGAATAAATAAAAACATTCATCTTGTACAAAAGGATAATCCATTTGCAACAATAGGTGGTTGTGTAATGTCATATAAATGTTCTTTTGTAAAAATTGAAAAAAAGTATATGGGAGAAATAAATTGGGAAACAAAATATATGCTATTGGATTCAATAAGTTATGTATTAAGTGATATTATAGATTCAATAATTTATTATTTTTAATCTATTGCAATTTTATCTAAAATATGATATTTTTTAGTAAATTACCTGATATTTTATAAGTCGTTGAAAGAGAAAAAGTTATAGATAACTACGACAATCACTCCGTGAAAACTATTTAATTGATAGAGACTACAATTATATGTAGTTTCTTTTTTTGCTTTAACGTTAATGCTCCATATTCATGCTAAGAAGTTCTATTATATGGAAAACGAATTTAAATAGGTAGTAAGTAATAAAATGCAAAAGGAAGTGACAGAAGCCGTTTCCGGTAATAACATGTTGTTAAATTCAGAAAATTACCTAGTAGCTCCACAGTCACAATACTGATAGTCAACATAGTTTTCATAATGCCCATGATCCTCTTCATGTGTAGTGGCAGGAATAGTTTTTGATCTGTTGACGTAATTTCCGATATAACCTTCATTTTTTATCTTATCTTTGATTATTGCTTTTAAGTCATCTGATGTGAAACCATTTTCGAACCAGTAAACTTTTCCATCTCCATACCAGTTTCCATCAGAGTGTAGTGTGTAAAGTTGTGCACCAGCGATAGTTTGAGCTGGTGTATCGACAACAGTTACCATATTGGATACCCAGCGCTTGGTAGTGTGATCCTTCCAAGAATGTGTATGAGATGTTTTGGAAGATTGATTTGATGAACTATCTGAATTGGAAGAATCTGGGCTACTGTTGTTAGTAACATTTGTATTTTCATATTCTGAAGTTTCTTCTTCTGGTTGTGTATTCTCGTTACTTTCTTCTATAGTTTCAGGTACAACATTTACTTTGACATAAGTTTCTACAATTTGTTCTTCTTTATTTTCATTTATAAATGTTACAGAAATTTCAAGATCCTTTGCCTCATCTGTTATATTTTTAAATGTTAAAGATATATTAGGAACGTTTGATTCACTCATAAAAGATGTCGAATTTTCTATTTGTGCAACAGAAAAGCTTGCTAATTCATCCTCTTTTGGAAATTCACCATTTATTTTAAAAGCAATAGTTGTCTCAAAGAAATTAAGCGTCATCTCTTCTACACTATAACCAGTATCTGTACTTATTTCAAAGACTATGTCTGATAAAGGCACAGCTTTATTTTGAATAGCAGTTATTGATTCTTCTGCTTTTATATTATTATTTTGTATTACTACATCTGTTTTGAATGGTTTTTTTAACGTAATTATACATGCTATGATTAGTAAGATTATTATTACAATTGCAATTACAAATAATACAATTTTTCTTTTCATAATATATTTCTCCTATTTCTATTTTGAATAACTATAATTCCATAAAGACTTTATCTTTTATATAGTGTTCCAGCATGTCATAAATTTTGAGGAACACTATTTAAACTAGTTTTTTTTATTATACTAACTTTTATAAGTATATTCAAGTATACTTTGGAGGAGTATTGTTTCGAAAATAGTTAAAATATAATTATATTTTATATTTTAAAATTACTTTTCTTTTTTTTATTTTTATGGTAATATAAATAAAAATAATTAGAAAATAACAAAATTAGCTATAATAGTACACTTTTTGGCAAGAATATGTTATACTAATTATATATTTTATAGAAAGGTAATAGTATGGGATTTTTTGATAAATTAAAACAAGGCTTAGCAAAGACAAAACAAGTTTTTAGCTTTATAAAAATTGATGAAAACTTATTAGATGAATTAGAAGAAAAATTGATTATAGCTGATGTAGGTATGGAAACCACAGAAAAAATTATAGAGAATCTTAGAGTAAAAATAAAAAAAGAAGGTTTAAAAAATGAAGAAGAAGTAAGGGAAGCTTTGAAAGAAGAAATGAGCAAAATATTTGAAGGTACAGACTCAAAGTTGGATTTGGAAAATAAACCAGCAGTTATTTTAATGGTAGGAGTCAATGGAGCAGGAAAAACCACATCTATAGGGAAAATTGCTAATAAATTAAGAAATGAAGGAAAGAAAGTAATTATTGCTGCAGGAGATACGTTTAGAGCAGCAGCTACTGAACAACTTGAAGTTTGGGCTCAAAGGGCAAAATGCCCTATAGTAAAAGGAGAAGAAGGAGTAGATCCAGCATCTGTAATTTTTGATTCTATAAAGATAGCTAAAGAAGAGAATGCTGATGTACTTATTTGTGATACTGCAGGTAGACTTCAAAATAAAAAATACTTAATGGATGAACTAGAAAAAATTAAAAGAGTAATAGATAGAGAATTACCTCAAAGCTCTAAAGAAGTTCTTTTAGTATTAGATGCGTCAATTGGTCAAAATGCTATTTCACAAGTAAAATCTTTTAAAGAAACTACAGGAATAACAGGTATAATAATTACTAAGTTAGATGGAACTGCAAAAGGAGGAGCAGTTTTAGGTATTGTTCAAGAAAGTAAAATTCCTATTAAGTTTATAGGAGTAGGAGAAAAAATTGATGATATGGAAATATTTAATAGCAAAGAATTTATAGATGCTATTATATAATAAGAGGTGATAAAAATTGAGTGAAAAAAATAAAAATGTAGATATTGAAAATAACAATGAAATTAAAGAAGAAAAAAATCAAACAAAACAAGTTACAGAAAAAAGAAGTGGTAAAACGAGAAAAAGAACTATTATCGTCTTAGTAGTTTTATTAATTGCTTTAATTGCAACTTATGTTTATATTAGAGGCAGCTATTTAGAAGTTAAAGAAATAGGAGAGAATTATTTAGTTTCTTTTTGGCAAAATATTACTTATACAGCAATTACATTTGTGATTAATTTTGCATTTTTGTATTGTTGCTTATATTTTACTAATAGAACTATTAGAAAAGGTCTAAAGGTATTTTTTGATGATGAAAAAAAGGAAATGCCTAAATTTCCAAATAAATCAGTTTCATTTATTATTGCTTTGATAGGAAGTATAGCAACTACACAACTATTGTTAAATAATATATTATTATGTTTTAGTAATTCACAATTTGGATTAACTGATAAAGTCTTTGGTTTAGATATTTCTTATTTCTTATTTCAAAAACCTTTAATTAATTTTGTGCTAATGTATTTACTAGTAATTGTAGTAGCTACAATTGTATATGCTGTAGTATATTCTCTTATAGTACTTAATATGAGTTTTGAAGGTGTTGATAGAGAATCTATTAAAAAATGTGATTTAGTAGGTAAATTAGGTTCAAGAATAAAGTTAATAGCTATAATATTGGGATTAATTATATTTTTCTATATGGTACAAAATATCGGAAATGAAAAATTCCTAACTATAGAATTAAGTGATGCAAGTTCATATTCATTATTTGGCGCAGGATTGGCAGATGTAACAGTAAAACTATGGGGATATGTACTTCTTGCAATACTTGCCGTAATATCTGTATTTAGAGCATATAAAGCTTTAAAAGAAAAAAGTACAAGAAGAGTTATTGGAAATATTATGATAGTACCAGTATATTTAGTTTTACTTGCTATTGTACTTGCAGGTTATCAATTAATTTTTGTTGGCTCAAATGAGTTAGACAAAAATCAAGAATATATTAAAGAAAACATAGAAAAAACTAAAATGGCTTATGGAATTAATATCAATGAACAAAATATAGAATATACTGGAACTATTACAGAAAAAGAAATAAATGAAAATAGTAATATTATTGATAATATTGCTATTGTTAGTGACAGTAATGTTATCCAAGATTTAAAAAGTTCACAAACATCAAAAGGTTATTATACTTTTAGAGCTACTCAAATAGAAGAGTATAATATTAATGATAAACCAACTTTAGTATATGTAACTCCTAGAGAAATTTCTAATAATAATACAACATATTCAAATAAAACATATGAGTATACTCATGGATATGGTGCGGTTATTACTATGGCTGGTGAAACAGATGAAGAAGGAAACTTAAAAAATATCCAAAAAGAATTTGGAGATTTATCAAATGCTGCAATAGCAACTCTTGAACCAAGAATATATTTTGGATTAGAGACAAATGATGCAATTGTTGTTAATAATGAAGAAGTCTCAGAATTTGATTATTTAAATTCTGAAAGTGGAGAAGAGCAAGACTATCACTATACTGGAGATGCAGGGTTAAATTTAAATTTCTTGGATAGATTAATTCTTGGAATAAAAGAAGGAGACCTAAAATTAGCTTTTTCTGGTAATGTTTCAGATAATAGCAAAATTATAACAAATAGAAACATAATAGAAAGAGCAAAAATAATAATGCCATATTTAACTTATGATGAGAATCCATATTTAGTAATTGATGATTCTGGAAATCAATATTGGGTAATAGATGCATATACGACATCTAATAGTTTTCCGTTTTCTCAGCAAACTTTATTGGAAAATGGCGATACAATAAATTATATACGTAATTCTGTAAAAGTAATTGTAAATGCATTTGACGGAACTACCAAATTTTATATAACAGATAGAACTGATCCTATAGCTATGGCATATAACAACATGTACCCAGAATTATTTGCATCAAAGGATGAAAAAATTCCAGAAGATATTAGCAAACATTTTGTATATCCAAAATATCTATATGATATACAAGCTGAAGTTATGCAAAAATATCATGACATAGAACCTGAAGTTTTATATAGAGGAAATGACATCTGGCAAATTGCTGAATCTAATAGTAATGGAAAAACAGCCACAAAAATGGATAGTTATTATACTTTAATAAAAGCTAATGATTCAGAAGAAAAATTAGGATTAGTAACTACATTTACACCATATGGAAAGCAAAATATGATATCTTACATGATAGGAACATATGAAGATGGATCGCCTAAATTATCTTTATATGAATTTCCAGCTGATAGCAATGTATTAGGACCAATGCAAATAGAAACACAAATAAATCAAGATGAAACAATATCAACTGATATAGCAAGTCTAAATGTAAGTGGAACTAAGATTACAAAGACTTTACTTGCTATTCCAATAAATAATACAATATTATATGTAGAGCCAATTTACCAGCAATTATTAAATGAAACAACAGAACAAAAACCAACATTAAAAAGAGTAGTGGTTGCATCTGGAAATAAAATAGCAATAGGTAATAATTTAAAAGAAGCTATATCAAAGCTACTTTCTAAATCGGCAGGAAATATTAATATTACAGATACAGATAATATAGATGATTTAGTTAATGAGATTATAAAAGCAAATAATAATATTAAAAATTCAAGTAGTAATTCTGACTGGAAACTATTTGGAGAAGATATGCAAACTTTAACTTCACTAATAGAACAATTAGAAAATGTCGTTAAAGAAAATAATGAAAATGAAGTAATAAATGATACAACTAATAATACAATGAATACTATAGAAAATTAAATAACTAAAGGAGAATCTAAAAAATGAATACACCTAATAAATTAACTGTTTTTAGGATACTATTAGTACCGCTTATAGTTATAGTTTCACTTATAAATACAGATATAAATATATATGGAATACCACTTACTTTTGTAATAATGGACATTATATTTATTATAGGGTCTTTAACAGATAAGTTAGATGGATATTTAGCAAGGAAAAATAATCAAGTGACAAACTTTGGAAAGTTTTTAGACCCAATAGCAGATAAAGTTTTAGTTGTATCTGCAATGCTAATACTAGTGGGTGCAGGAAAATTACCTTCTTGGATTCCTATTATAGTTATTACTAGAGAGTTTGCAGTTTCAGGATATAGACTAATTGCAGTAGAACAAAATGGAAAAGTAATTGCAGCTAATAATTGGGGAAAATTAAAAACAGTAACACAAATGATAGCTATAGCACTAGCTTTTATAGATGTTAATTCATTTGGAGATGTCTTTGTAAAAAACTTAGATATAGTACCTTTTATTATAAATTTACTTTCAACATCATTAATGATAATATGTGTTATTGCAACATTATTTTCAGGGTATGAATATTTAAAAAATGGTAAAGACTTATTAAAAGATATTAAATAACTTTAAGTGAGGTATAAATATGGAAGCAAAAGAAAGGATTGAAGAATTACGAAAAATTATAGAGTATCATTCTAAAAAATACTATGATGAAGATAAACCAGAGATATCTGACTATGAATATGATATGCTTATGAATGAGCTAAAAAAGCTAGAAAAAGAAAATCCAGAATATATTACAAAAGACTCTCCAACCCAAAAGGTTGGAGGTCATGTAAGAGAAGACTTTACAAAAGTTACTCATGAAGTACCGCTGCAAAGTCTACAAGATATATTTTCTTTTGATGATCTTTATGATTTTGACAAAAAAATAAATGAAAAAGCAGAAGAATATGGTGAAAAGTTTGATTATTGTGTTGAAACTAAAATTGATGGACTATCTTGTG
>CALXPX010000051.1 GCA_944390305.1 uncultured Clostridia bacterium | reverse complement strand
TATAGGAGTAATTAATGGAAGAGAGTACAGTAGATCTTATAAAAATAGTATCTGCAATGCTTATGTTTATAATAGCATTATCTCTTGCTATATATTTATTTATAAGAATTAAAAAGAATTCCCAAATGACAATAACATCTAAAAGATGGACTATTACTGGTAAATCAGTTGTTAATATATATAGGGTTTTAATATTCTTAGGAATAATATTAATAACATTTTTTATAGTAATGCTATGTATGATAATATATAATAATACATATGGTACTACTGAAGAGATGCTAAATAGTAGTAAAGAACAAGTTTCTAATATACATAATTTGGAATTTGAAAATTATTTTGGAAATAATGTATCAGGAACATATGTAAAAGCTTTAATGCAAAAGATACAAATAAATAATAGACAAGCTACTTCAGATAATGAGGAAGTAGGAAATTATATATATGTTAGGCTTGATGGCATAAATATAGATGATTACAGTAGTATAAAATCAGGACAAAGGTATGCAGTAAACTCTACAAATGATAATAAGGCTAATAACAAAAAAGAGTTTGGAACAGAGTTTTGGAAAAATGGATATTTAAAGTCAATAGAAATAACTACAATTAATAAATAACCAAAGGAGGAGATAATGTGGAAAATGCAGTAGATGCTATGAAAATGGCTTTTGCAATGTTAGTATTTATAGTAGCATTATCTCTAGCTATGTATTCATTTACAATGGTAAGACAAACATCTGATAGAATAGCTCAAGAATCAGATACAAAAGAGTATTATGATAGAATAAGCTTAGAAGAAACAGGCGAAACTACAGGAATATCTTCAAGTGCAATGGCATCTTCTAGTAGAATTGTAGGTGTTGAAACAGTAATTCCTACATTATATAGATATTATAAAGAAAATTATACTGTTTTATTTTATAAAGGTACTGGATATGATGAAAGTACAGGAAGATTTTCTAATATAACACCAATGGTTCTCTATTATACAGAAACAGATGATAACTATCTAAAAAATTCTTCTCTTATATATGGAACAAGAGGAGTATTTGGATTTGATATTCAAGATGAACAAATAAGAAGAGAACCATGGAGTGCAACAGAGGAGACTGATTTTAGTTTTATAAGAGCATTTATTAATGGAACTGAAACAGATAAATTTTATACATCTAAAAGAACGTCAGTTTCTGGAAGAAACAGTTTTAGAAATGATAATGACGGAATGGGACCTTATTATACTATAAATTTTGCTAATTCTAATGATTTTAAAGGATTAATTGGAAAAGACTTAAAATTTATAGAAAGATATGGAGAATATAATTACAATAATGTAGCAAGTAATTCTGGAACTCCAGATTATGAAATTGATTCTTCTGTAACAGGTTCAGTTGATGTATTAGAAAATGATGAAATAATAACAAAAAGAAATCAAACAACTAAAAGAGTTATTCAATATATATTAATAAGTTAATAAAAAAGGAGGCAGTTATGAGTGATACAGTTGTAACAGTAATAGCAATATTTTTAGCAGCTATTCTAATGTTTATTTTCCCACTAATGTCAACTGCTGATAGAACTGATGACATTTCAACTCAAGCTGTTGATACAGCAACAACAGAGTTTGTTGATGAAATTAGGTCTACAGGAAAAATTACACAAGATAATTATGATAATTTTGTACAAACAATTAGCTCTACAGGAAATTCTTTTGATGTAGAATTAGAAGTACAGGTTTTAGATGATAACCCAGGAAAGAAAGTAACAGAAGCAGAAATGACTAAAGTTGGAGAAAACTATTATTATAGTCAATATACATCTCAAATTTTAGATACTGTAAATTCAAATGGCGCTATGTATCTAAAAGAAGGGGATATTGTATCTGTTACTGTTAAAAATACAAATAGAACAATATCTGCCATATTAAAAGATTTTATCTATCGTGTAACTGGAAATAACTCAGCTAGTATTACCGCTCAACATAGTGGAATTGTAAATGTAAATGGTAAATAACAAAAAAGATAATAGGGTAGATTTAACTAAAAGTCTACCTTATTTAATTATAAAAGATATTTTAAAATTATTAATAATTAATTACAAAATAGTTTGTGAGAAAGGAAAGCCATGAAATTACAGCAATTAGGTGTAGTATTTATAATAATAGTAATACCAATAGCATTAGTATTGTCTGAATATTTAAGTAATAATATGAAAGTTTTAGATAAAGAAGCTTCATATAATAATATTTTATTAAACTCTACATATGACGCTGTAAGAGCTTTTCAGATGAATACGATAAATAATGGGTATTCAACAATTAATGATTCAAAAATAAGAGATATTTCAGCATCAGTAAATTCATTTTATAACAGTTTAGCTAGTGGTCTTGGATCATCTGGATATAGTATTCAGGATTTACAAGGTTATATACCAGCAATATTATTTACTATGTATGATGGATATTATCTATATGGTGATTATCAAAATATTGTAACTATTGAAGATAATGATGGAGATGGCTCACTAGATCAAAATTACTCTACTTCAAATTCAAATGAATTAAAATCTACCAATGGAATTAAACCATATATATACTATACTTGTGAATATAAATCTGGTAATGATTTTGATATTATAGTTAATTATACTTTAGATAATTATATAACTGTAATGGGAACAGATAAAAATGGAAATAGTGTAAATAGATCTGGATATTTAATAAATCCAAGCACGGTAACTAAAGATGGAAGAGGAAATATAGTTGCTCATGGAATAAACATACTTCCAGAAACTTTAGGAGAATATGCCATTGTATTAGATTCTTTAGAAGGAAGTAGTAATTTAAATCCAGCAAATGGAGGAAATCCAACATATTATCAATATGTTTACTATAACCATCAAAAATATTATTTAGATACAAATCCTGAAACAAATGCTGTTTCATATGAAAGAATTAACTTCTTTAGATTAAGTAATAATTTAAGAACTTATTTAAATGCAAATGAAGCAAATGAGCTAGCTCGATATATTTTGCAAAATAATAATGCAACTTATGAAAATTTAAATGCTTCTAATTTTCAAGATAGAAGTGCATATAAATATTATGATGAAGCTTTAACTTTTTCTAATTATATAATTAATGACTTGTTTAATAATGTAAATAATCTTCAAGTAGTTACAGATAGTTATAATAACCAACTAAATTATACAAAAACAATAAATGGTTCAACTGTTCCTATTCATGCTCGTACAGGATATAATATTGATGATGTTTTTAAAATAAATGGTAATAATGATCCAGAAGCAGAAGATTCAGTTTTTAATGAACATAGAATGGATGTAATAATTAGTTCTATAGAATCTAATTTAATGAGTATTATTGCGAACTTTAATATACATCAAAATTCAGGATATGAATTTGCTCTTCCTGTAATGACAGAAGAAGACTGGTATAAGATTACTAATAATATAACTGTAGTAACATTTATGCAAGGACTTCCAATAGGCAATTATAAATATTATAGTAATTATGCTGTTGTTGCAAATACTAAAAATAAAGAATTTGTATCAAGAGATGCTATAATAGTAAGAGAGCAAGAAAGTGGAAATAGGTCTAATGACATAAATGGCACATATCATAATCCTAGATGTGTAACAGTAAATGATGAAAATGTATCAAACTTAATGGGATATAATAATGTTGATTATGAACAACAAACGGTTTCTTATGACATAAATAATGTTGGAAAAACAGAAACAAAAACATTCTATTATTATCCTCATACTGGTTCAGGAGCTTATGAATGTGTAATTGGTAAAGAAGAAATGAAATTTAGTTCAGATAATTTGATGCTAAATTCGCAGTTAGAAACTATAGGTTCAGATGGGAATGTATCATTAAGATATCCGGGAAATAATGTTAGAAGAGCATATGTTACAGCACTTGCAAGAGAAAAATATAATCAATATAAAATTTCTGATTATTTTAATAAATATTAAATTAAATAAAAAATTTTAAAAAGAAATTTTATAAGTATAATGATAAATTTTTAATATTTATAGACTAAATGTATAATTTTTAAATTTCATAATTCTAAGAAAAATGGTTACTCTAATATAGTAATCATTTTTTATTTATTTTTGTTTTTTTATTTTATTTTATTATTAATTATATAAAAAAATATATTCATAACTTTTTTAGATGGAGGAATTATGAAGAAAAAAATTATACCAGTTATTTTAATAATTATATGTCTTAGTGTATATATAAATTTACTTGGAATTCAAAATTATGAATTCATGCAAACAGTAAATGCACAAACTAAAAGATATGTAAATCCAATAGGTAGAACAATTGGTCTTAAGCTATATACAGATGGTGTATTAGTAGTTGGAATGTCAGAGATAGATGGCGAAGATGGAAAAAAATATGTGCCATATGAGAACTCTGGAATAAAAGAAGGAGATCTTATACAAGAAATTAATGGACAAGAAGTAAGTAACACACAAGCTTTAATCAATATAGTGAATTCAAGTAATGGAAAAGAAATATCTATAAAATATAAAAGAAATGGAGAATCTATTTATACAAGTATAACACCTGTCAAAGGGAAAAATAGTGGATATATGTTAGGTTTATGGGTAAGAGATGCTGCAGCAGGAATTGGTACATTAACATATTATGAACAGGCAACCGGAAAATTTGCAGCTTTAGGACATGGAATTACAGATGTAGACACTGGTAATTTATTAAATATATCTAATGGTGAATTAGTAACTAGTCAAATTATATCAATAGTCAAAGGAGTAAAAGGAAGAGCAGGAGAAATAAGAGGAATTATAGATAATGGAGAAAGGATAGGAAATATAGACAAAAATACAGAAATAGGTATTTATGGAACTGTTACTAATTTAGAATTTATAAATTCTGTAAAACAAAATGAAGTTGAAGTTGCAAATAGAAATGAAATAAAGCTAGGAGATGCTAAAATAATATGTCAAATTGAAAATGGAAAGGTAGAAGAATTTCAAATAAAAATAAAAAAAATCTATAAAAATTCTAAAGATAATAAAAGTATGTTAATTGAAATCTTAGATGAGAACTTAATAAATAAAACAGGAGGAATAATACCAGGAATGAGTGGTACGCCTATAGTGCAGAATAATAAATTTATAGGAGCAATTACAAATGTTTTGCTAAATTCACCAACAGAAGGGTATGCTATTTTTGCAGATATGATGATGGAATAATAGGAAACTTTTATTAATTTTTTATTGATAAATTTATAGTATTTGTATATAATTATAATATCATAAAAATTAATGGGGGACATATGAAAAGAAATCAAAAAGGTTTTAGTATAATAGCTTTAATATTAGTTATTTGCATTATTTTAGTTGGAGGCGTAATATATCTTTCTATATCAGGTAATAGAGAGACAGTAAATGAAGAAGAATATGGCTATGAACCAATTAGTAATGGAGAAAATGAAGCTATAGGATATTATTATAATCAACTATCTAAACCTGCCAAAATTATGTATAACACAATTTTAGCTAATATAGATCAATTAAAAATTGGGAATGGAACAATTAAATTTCCAGATAGTGTAGGGGATAGTATAAAAGAAATAAATGGAGATGTTGATGATAATTATTTTCAAACAGCATGGGATGCAATATCTTTAGAAAATTTGGACTTATTTTATATAGATACGCAAAATTTATCTATATCAACAAGAACTACTTCTGTTTTAGGATATGAATCTTATGGATTTACATTAGAGCCAAGAGGGGGAAAGAATTATTATTCATCTACATTTTCTAGCAAAGAAGAAGTAGATTCAGCAATACAAAAAGTAAATGATATTGCAGATGAAATTTTATATAATGCAGTAGGTTCAACTTATGATAAAGTTAAGTATGTACATGATTGGATTGTAGATAATGTAGAATATGATAATGATGGAACCGATAATAATGATAATATCTATGGAACTTTTATTAACAAAAAAGTAGTATGTGAAGGATATGCAGAAGCATTTAAATTTTTATTAGATAAATTAAATATTCCATGTGTACTTGTATATGGTGATGGATATGATAATAGTGGTAATGTAGAGGCTCATGCATGGAATTATGTAAAAATGGATGATGGAAAATGGTATGCAGTAGATACTACGTGGGATGATCCTTTATATATTGGAAGTGTAAATTCAGCATTTACAAATTCAAAGAAATATACTTATTTTCTAAAAGGTGCAAAGAATTTTAATGAAAGTCATATAAATGATGGAGATGTATCAGGTACAGGACAAGATTTTAAATATCCAGAATTATCTGAAACAGACTATAAAAGATAAAAATAAAGAAAAAGCTCACTTATGCTGTTGCATGAAATGAACTTTTTCTTTTTGTATGGAGTTCTTGTGCTATGTTGGAAAAATTTGATGAATATAATTCTGTCTCGAAAAAATGACGATAGAATCAGCTTTTATTTGCATCATAACAACATCTTTAAAAATATGACTACTATCATCAATACCACATTCTTTGCAAATGTTTTCCAGCGTAATATCTGGTCTCGTATTAACTGACAAAACTGTAAAACCAAATTTTTCTACTTGCCGCTTAATTTCCACTTGTAAGAGCATGCGAAACATTTCTACTTTGCTCTCATCTACTAGACTAGGTAGATGATTAGTCCACCAATCTGCGGCAATTATGAAATAAGAATTTTCCATACTAAACCTCCTTATCATAAAGGCGTAAAAATATGAACAGTGTACAAATTTTTTGTCGTTGTACATCGACACAGTGCATTTATAATTATATAATATATTAATAAAAAAGTCAAATGTTATACAAAGAAATTTACAAAATTATGGAAAAACATAAAAAATAAGAAGCTCTAAACTTCTTATTTTTTTATATTATTTTTTATTCTCTTTACCTACTAGTTTGGGACCTATTTGTGTAATTGTACCAGCACCTTGTGTTAAAACAATATCATTTGGTTTAGCATTTCTTTTTACGAAATCAACTATATCGTCAAAATTAGGAATATAGTATGCAGTTCTTCCCATAGAATCTATTTTTTCAACAATATCTTTTGATGTAACACCATAAGTATTAGATTCCCTAGCTGCATAAATATCTGTAACTATAATATTATCAAAATTGGTTAGACACTCAGCAAAATCATTTAGTAAATTTTTAGTTCTACTGTATGTGTGTGGCTGAAAAATAATCCAAGAATGATTATATTGTTTTTTCTTTAAAGCTTCAGCAACTGCTTTTATTTCAGTTGGATGATGTCCATAATCATCATAAACTTTAACTCCATTAAATTCACCAATATATTCAAATCTTCTATGTGCACCTTTATATTTTAATAAGGCATTTTTTATATCATTTCTATCTAAACCAAATTCATTACAAAGAGCAATACAAGAAAGAGCATTTAATACATTGTGCTTTCCAGGAATAGACAATTTCATTGTTTTATAAAATGCATTATTATAATAAACATCAAAAGATGGATAACCGTTTTTATCAAAAGTTATATTTTTAGCTACAAAATTTGCGTTAGTAGAATTTATGCCAAAAGTTAAACTCTTGGCTTTAGTATATTGAGATAAGTGAGAACAATTTGGGTCATCAGCATTATATACTAAAATACCATCATCAGGTAATAGTTTTACATATTTTATAAAAGCATTTTTTATATTTTCAATAGAACCATAATAATCTAAATGATCATTATCTATATTTAAAATAATCTCTGCTTTTGGATAAAATTTTAAGAAACTTTCAACATATTCACAAGCTTCTAGAATAAAGAAATCACTATTTCCAACTTTATAATTTCCATCAATTATATCTAAGGCAGCTCCTATTTGTATAGTAGGGTCTTTATGTGCTTCTAAAAAGCACATTGAAACCATTGAAGTTGTGGTAGATTTACCATGAGTACCAGATACACAAATAGTATTTCTAAATCCTTTTGTAATCTCACCTAAAAAATCAGCTCTTTCTACAATTGGAATACCAATTTCTTGAGCTTTTACTAATTCGACATCATCTGGTTTTATAGCGGCAGAATAAACTACTAAATCTGAAGCTTTAATAGCATTTGGATTATGGCCTATTGTAACAGGAATACCATTTTTTATAAGTTTGTCTGTAACTTCTGACTGAGTTACGTCTGAACCAGACACATTAAAACCTTCATTTTTAAGTATTTCAGCAATACCACTCATACTAATACCGCCAATACCAATCATATATATATTCTTATATCTTCTAAGTTCTTGAATGTTTGTCAAATAATTCACACTCCCTTTGTATATTATATAATCTGCCTATCTATTATATTACAGTAAGTAAAAAAAAACAATATATATGGTTACATAAAATATAAAAAATTTTTGTAAAAATAAGAAGGAAAAAGGGAATTATTAGCGAATATATTAAGTAGTATGTAAAATATACTAATAAACATACTAAAAATTATAACTTTGGAAGGAGAACACATATTATGGAAATCACAGACGTAAGATTAAGAAAAGTAAATTCAGAAAACAGATTAAAAGCTGTAGCATCTGTAACATTTGATAATGAATTCGTTGTACACGAAATCAAAGTTATCAAAAATCCTGAAGGAGTATTATTTATTGCTATGCCTAGCAAAAAGATTAAGAGCACTGGAG